>JANOZA010000510.1:0-10870 GCA_031429155.1 Verrucomicrobiota bacterium
CAGGCCATGCAGGATGGCCAGTTGTGGCCGGAGCCGCTGCTGCAACTCAATCCCGCCTTCGAGGACACGGGACCGATGGAAGCAATGAATCTGCACCCGGACTGCGCGGACATCTTCAAAGGCTATCGGCTCTACCGGCATCAAAAGGAGGCCATCGCGCAGGGGCTGGCTTCGCAGAATTTCGTGGTCACGTCCGGCACCGGGTCCGGGAAGTCACTGACTTACATCGGCAGCATCTTCAATCATCTCCTGAACGCCGGGCCGAAGCAGGCTGCGGGCATCGTCGCGGTGGTGGTCTATCCGCTCAATGCTCTCGTCAATTCTCAGGAAAACGAACTCCAGGGCTACGCGGCGAACTATGAAGCCGCGCGCGGCGAGCCGTTCCCCATTCGATTCGCTAAATTCACTGGTCAGGAGGCAGCGAGGAGCGGCAGAAACTGGCGGACGATCCGCCGCACATCCTGCTGACCAACTACATGATGCTGGAACTGCTGCTTACCCGCACGGGCAAGGGAGGCAGCACCCCGGGTCTGCGGGAGGCACTGTTTGAAAATCTCCGCTTCGTGGTATTCGATGAACTGCACACCTACCGCGGACGGCAGGGTGCCGACGTGGGAATGCTCATCCGCCGCATCCGTGCCAAGGCTACTCACGCGGCGACGCTCGTGTGTGTGGGAACGTCCGCGACGATGTCCTCGGGCGGCACGCTGGAGGATCAGCGCGTGGCCGTCGCTAAAGTCGCAGCGGAAGTTTTCGGCACGCCCTTCGGCCCGGAGGCGGTCATCCAGGAATATCTGACGCGGCGTTTTACTGCGGCGCACGCGGGCGATGCGCTGCGCTCTGCGGTCCTGGCACCGGTGGATGGCGGTGTTGATGAGGCCACGCTCAAACTTCATCCCACGCCGGCATGGCTGGAGTCTGAAATCGCTCTCGCGGAAACGGAGGGACGCCTCGTGAGAAACCGCCCGATCACCTTTCGCGCCATCGTTGAGAAGCTCCATGAGGCGACGCAATGCGGGGAGCAAGCCAGCGAACAGCACCTGAAGGAAGTCCTGCTCTGGATCAGCGAAGTGAACCGCGCGCTCCCGCCGGAGCGAAAGCGTTATGCCTACATGCCGTTCAAGCTGCACCAGTTCCTGTCCCAGACCGGTGCGGTGTTAACCAGTCTGGAGCCGCAGGGCCAGCGTTACATCACCCTCGAAGCCGGCTATCATGTGCCCGGGGGAGCCGGAGCGTCCACTGTTCACCGCTGCATTCAGCCGTCACAGCGGCGGCGAATTCCATTGTGTCAGTCTCCATGCGAAATCGCAGCGGCTCATCTTCCGCGAGTTCTTCGCCGGTGAAGACAGCAGTGACGGCGACCTGGAGCACGGCTACCTCATTCCAGAGATCAGCATCTGGAATCCTGACACCGATCTCGAACTCCTGCCGCCCGCATGGGTGGAGACGGCTCCCGGCGGCAAACTCCGCGTCGTGAAACATCACCGCCCCCGAATGCCGCGTCGCGTTTGGTTCACTGTGTCTGGCGACTATTCCGAGACCCGGCGGGATGGATGGAGAGAAGGCTGGTTCATGCGTGCGCCACTGCTCTTTGATCCAACTTCGGGCGTCATCCCGCACCGCGACACGCGCGACATGACCAAGCTCAGCCAGCTCGGCGCGGAAGGCCGCAGCACCGCCACCAGCATTTGCAGCTACGCCATCCTGACACAAATGGCGGCACACCAGTTCCCCGTGCGCGACCAGAAACTTCTCAGCTTCACCGACAACCGGCAGGACGCCGCGCTGCAATCCGGTCACTTCAATGATTTCATGGACGTGGTGCGCGTGCGGGCCGCCATCTGGCGGGCGGTCGCGGCCGGTGCGGAGAACGGCCTGCGCGCAAAGGACATTGGCGGCACTGTTCGCGAACAGTTCGGTCTGCGCTTCCTCGACTTCGCCAATCTGAAAGAGGAACTGCCTCCCTTTCGGCAGGGCGAGTATCTCTCCGTGTTCGAGCACTATCTCGCGCTGAGGGCGATCCATGACTTGCGGCGCGGCTGGCGCGTCATCCTGCCAAACCTGGAACAGTGCGCGCTGCTGGACATCGCCTACATGCAGTTGGACGAAATCGCCGCCTATGAACCCGCATGGGAACAGGTGCCGGAAGTCGCCGCGCTGTCGCTGCCCGACCGCGCGGAGTTGATTCGAACCACCCTGGATTTCTTCCGGCATGAGTCGGCACTTTGGAGCGATCACTACCTGGGAGAGGCGCAGTTGAAGTCCTTCTTCGTGGATCAAAAAGACAAGCTGCGGCCACCCTTCCGCTACGAGGAGGAAGCCGACCTGCCTGCGCCGAAGTGCATCAAGCTGGTCGCTCTGGCCAGAGGCAAGCAACGACCGTCGGCGAGCATCGGCCCGCAGAGCGGCTTCGGCAGATTTGCCCGGCGGTTTCTGGGCGCGAAACTGAGTCATGAGATTTCCGCTGCGGACTATCAGCCGTTCATCGCACGCTTCCTCCACTCGCTGGAACACAAAGCCGGCTACCTGCGCAGCGACGATGCCAAAGCTGCCGACGGCACGGCGACGCCGGTCTATCGGCTGAAACTTGATCAGATCGTTTGGCGCAAAGGCGACGGCATCACCGTGCGGCAGGACTTCGCCAAGCTCATGTCCTACAAGCCGCTCGAACTGAAACCCAATGCCTTCTTCCAGCAGGTGTATCAGCGTGACTACCGGCAGGACAAGCTGCTGCTCGGCGCGGACCACACCGGGCAGCTTGGCTATGCGGACAAGAAGGAGCGAGAGGATCGCTTCCGGGCCGAGGGCGAAGCATGGACGGAGGAGGAAATTCGCCGCCGTTCCATCAGCGCCCTGTTCTGCTCGCCGACGATGGAGCTGGGCATAGAGAAACGAAAAAAGGGGAGGCCAATTGTCCGAGTTCTACGTCTTCCGCTATCTCGCTGCGGAAGGCCTTCTGCCCGGCTACAACTTCACCCGCCTGCCGCTGCGCGTCGTCATTCCCGCCAGCGACACCACCATCGAATACATCTCGCGTCCGCGGCACATAGCCATCCGCGAGTTTGATCCCAACAGCATCATCTATCACAAGGGGCAGAAATTCGAGATCACGCGTCTCGTCGGGGATCCGCCCGCTGGCAAACTGGAGAACGCGGCCCTCAGCGTGAAGCCCGGCTACTTCCTCCGCAAGGAGCAGGCGCAGTCGGACTGCTGCCCGTTCTCCGGGGCCGATCTTTCTGCCGCGGATGCAAAGGAATCGCTGCTGCACTTGCTGGATATGGGCGAAACGGGCGCGCGCCCGGTGGACCGTATCACTTGCGAGGAAGAGGAACGCATCACCAAAGGCTACGACATCACCACGCACTTCACGCTCGATGATGTGCAGTCCGCCACCGCCGTGGGCATGTTGCAATCCGGCGATGAAGCCCTGCTCAAGCTACGTTACCTCCCGACCGCACGGCTCGTCTGACCGGAAGCCGCTGGAGAGTTTTGGCGCTTATCGCAAAGCGCGGGAGCTTTTTGATCTGACGGTTCGGGATCTCGAGCCGCTGCAAAAGTTGCCAGCCTCAGAACTCCTGATGTCAGAGGAAACAGGATGAGCCGGCGGCGGCGTTTGGAGTTCAGGCTTTAGCCTGTTCCGGGGGGGGGACAGCCTAAAGGCTGAACTCCGAACGGGCTCAGCCACCTTCCTGACGCGGACCGGCTGACCGGGCAGACATCAGGAGTTCTGAGCCTGCTGGAAGTTGAATTCTCAACAGGTGGGGAGCGCCGATTCCATCGCCGCGAACATCGAAGAGGGGTACGGGCGCGGCGGCAGCCGCGAGTATGTGCAGTTCCTCGGCTATGCCCGCGGCAGCGCTCAGGAAACCCGCGGTCGTTTCCAGCGGCTCGTCCACTGGCTTCCATCTCACGCAGTCACAGCCAGGGTAGCCCTCTGCGATGAAATCATCGCCATGCTCACCGCCACCATCAACACGCCCAAGCTCTCCTTTCGCCCGCGTGCTTACCAGATGGTGCCGCTCATCATGGCGCTGCGGCAGCAGACGGTGCGGCTGCTCATCGCGGATGATGTCGGTGTCGGCAAAACCATCGAGGCGCTCATCATCGCCCGGGAAATGCTGGAGCGCCGCACCGTGCGGCGCTTTTCCGTCGTGTGCCTGCCGCATCTCTGTGAGCAGTGGCAGGAGGAAATCCGCGACAAGATTGGCATCGAAGCCGTCATCATTCGCTCGAACACCCAGGCGCGGCTCGACCGGGAAATCTTCGGCGATGTCAGCGTCTATCAGCACTACCCGTTTCAGGTGTTGAGCGTGGACTACGTGAAGCAGCCGGGCCGGCGCGATGTCTTCGCCAGTCAGTGCCCGGAACTCGTCATCGTGGACGAAGCCCACACCTGCGCGCGGCCCACCGGTGCCTCGCAATCGCAGCACCTGCGCCATGATCTGGTGCGCCGGGTGGCGGAGGTCGCGCGGCGTCACGTTCTTTTGCTCACCGCCACGCCCCACAGCGGCAAGCCGGAGGAATTCCAGTCGCTCCTCGGCCTGTTGCATCCTGACTTCGAGCCGTTGGACTTGCCCGCCGCCACGCCGGAGCAGCGCAAGCGCCTCGCCGGGCATTTCGTGCAGCGCCGCCGCGGCGATGTCTTGAAGTGGATGGGCGAGGACACGCCGTTCCCCGTACGCGACAGCGGTGAAATTGCCTACCCGCTCGCGCCTGCATACGACGCCGTGTTCCAGCGGCTGCTCAACTTCGCCAGCCGGCTTGTGAAGGAATCCGGCGGCACCGCGCATACCGCCCGCGTCCATTACTGGACCGCGCTCGGCCTGCTCCGCGGGGTCATGTCCAGCCCCGCCGCCGGCATGGAAATGCTCAGCCGCCGCATCGCGCTGGACCCGCTGCCGGTGGACGATGCGGATGACGGCACGCCCGTCCACGACACACCCGATGGCTACATGACCGACGCCACGCCCGGCGAGACGCTGGACCAGGTGCCCTGGAGCGAATCCCAGCGCCGCATTCTCTCCGAACTCTGCCGCTCCCTCGCCGCGCTTTCCGGTCCGAAGTCCGATCTCAAGCTCGCCGCTGCCGCAGATACGCTCATCGCCTGGATCAAAGACGGCTTCCAGCCCGTCGTCTTCTGCCGCTACCTCGCCACCGCGCGCTACGTGGGCGAGCAACTGCGCCCGCTCATCGCCGCGAAGATCAAAGACGTGCAGGTGGAAGTCGTCACCAGCGAAGACCCTGACGAAATCCGCCGAGAGCGCGTCGCCGAGCTGGGCAAGGCCACACGCCGCGTGCTCATCGCCACCGACTGCCTCAGCGAGGGCATCAATCTCCAGGAATCGTTCACCGCCGTGCTGCACTACGATCTTCCCTGGAACCCCAACCGCCTGGAGCAGCGCGAAGGCCGCGTGGACCGCTTTGGCCAGCCCGCGCCCACGGTGAAAGCCTTCCTCCTCTACGGCCAGGACAATCCCGTGGATGGCATCGTCCTCCGCGTCATCCTCGACAAGGTCCGCGAAATCCGCCGCGCCACCGGCATCACCGTTCCGTTCCCCGAAGACAGCCGCAGCATTATAGACAGCATCGCGCAGGCCGTGCTGATGAATCCAAAGGCCGGCAAAGGCGAGCAGTTGGAATTCGATCTCGGCAGCGTGGATGAAGTCGCCGCGGCGAAGACCCGCATCACGCACCGCATCGAAGAAGCCGCCAGCCGCGAGACCGCCACGCGCAGCATGTTCGCGCAGCACGCCATCAAGGCCTCTGAGATCGAAGCCGACCTCGCGGAAAATGCCGCCGCCATCGGTGACACGCCCGCCGTCGAGCGGTTCGTCACCGGCACCTTGACGGAACTCCTTGGCGTCCAGGTGCAGCGTAAAGACAAAGGCTTCCTCATTCATACCACCAACCTCTCGGAAAAGCTCCGCCCGCACCTGCCGCAGAGCGCCACCGTGCTCGTCAGCTTCCACTCGCCCACGCCCGCCGGGCACGTCTATCTGGGGCGCAATCATCCGTTCGTGGAGCAACTCTGCCAGCACGTCATGGCCCGCGCGTTGGACCACCAAACGCAGCCCGGCGAGCAATTCGCCGCGCGCGCCGCCGTCATGCGCAGCAGCGCCGTCAACAGCAAGACCACGCTCCTCCTCTTCCGCTGCCGCGATGTCATCGCCGAAAAATCCGGCCACGTCCGCATCGTCGCCGAGGAAATGCTCGTCTGGGGCTACCGCGGCTCGCCGGAAGCCAAAGACTTCCTCGCCAGCGACGAAGCCCACGCCCTGCTCGACACCGCCCGCCCCTCCACCGCCCTCAGCCCGCAATCCCAGGCCAACTTCCTCACCAACGAACTCTCCCTCCTCCCCGCCCTCCGCGCCGACTTCGATAAAGTCGCCGAGCACCGCTGCCAGCAACTCGTCGCCGCCCACGAACGCTACAGCCGTTTCTTCAGCCAGGCCGCCTTCGAGGTCGTCTATCCCGTGCTCCCCATGGACGTCATGGGCATTTACGTCCTGCTGCCGGAATCCTGATTCGATTTATTTCCGCATCTGCCAATCCCCATGATCGAAGGAACCCAGCTCGACAAAAAATCCATCCGCATCTTCGGGTTGGATTCCGGGAAGTGGCGTTGGCGGGACATCGCCGCTGACTGTGCAGGATTCGCCAACGCTCGTGGTGGCCACATCCTGTTCGGCATAGAGGACGATGCCGAAGCCCCCCCGGCAGCACAGAGGATCCCGCGCGAGCTTCCGGACCGTCTCGTGAAAGGCATCTCGCACCATACGACGAACGTCCACGCCCGTGCGGAGATCAAGCCCCACCCGAACGGCGGTGAGTATCTCGATCTCGAGATCGTGCCCAGCACCAAGAGCATTGCTTCCACATCTGACGCCCGTTATTACCTGCGTGTCGCCGATGAAACCCGAAAACTACAGCCGGACGAACTCGTTCGGCTGGTGTCCGACAAGGACTCCTACCAGTGGGAAACACAGATATCGAGAAGAGTTCCCCCGGATCGGGTGGACCACGGCAAACTTGCCCGTTTCATCGCAGACATCCGGGCGTCGGACCGGGTAAAAGACTTTATCAAGCAGCGGTCCAACGACGAAATCCTCGAACACTATTTTTTCGTTCACAACGGCTGCCTCACCAATCTCGGCGTGCTTTGGATCGGCGTCCGTGCGGATCGTGCCCAGCTTCTCCATGCTCCGACCATTCAGTTTCTGAAGTTCGACGCCAACGGCGACCGCGTGGCCAAGCAGGTGTGGGATGACTTCTCCCTGAACCCGGCGGAATTGATCGAGGCGGTCTGGACCGGCATTCCTGACTGGCGCGAGTCCACCGAACTGCCCGACGACCTTTTCCAAAAATCCGTGCCGCACTACGATCAGGTCGTCATTCGCGAACTCGTTGCCAATGCCCTCGTCCATCGCCCATACACCACGCGCGGTGACATTTTCATCAATCTCTACCCTGACAGCCTTGAAATTCACAACCCTGGCTTGCTCCCCCTTGGAGTGACGCCTGGAAACATCCTCCAAAAGACCGTCAGGCGGAACAACCTGCTGGCTCAGGTTTTTCACGATTTGAAACTCATGGAGCGTGAGGGCACCGGCTACGACCGCATCTACGAGGCCCAGCTCACTCAGGCCAAAGCCATCCCCCGGGTCCGTGAGGACGAGGACCGCGTGATCGTGCGGGTGGAGCGGCGGATCATCCGGCCCGAACTGGTCAACTTCATGGCTGCCCTGAACGATCAGTTCGCTCTTAATCAGCGGGAACGCATTGCTCTGGGACTGATCGCTCAGCACGGTAGCCTCACCGCTCTGGAGTTCTCCCGTCTGCTCCAGATCGAAGGTGACGACCGCGCCCGCTCATGGCTGGGCACCCTGATGACCAGGGGCGTCATCAAATCACGCGGGCAGACGCGCGCCGTGGAATATTACGTCGAGCCCGAAATCCTCCGGTCCGCCCGTTTCCGCGGGCGCACCACGCTCAAGCCCATCGAAGACCACCGTTTGGAGGAATTGATCAGAACGGATCTGGCCCTGTTTCCGCAGAGTGCCTTCTCCGCGGTCCACGCGAGAGTCGGAGCCGAAATCCCGGATTACAAGCTCAAGCGCTGCCTGGAGTCGCTCCGGCAACAGGGTGAAATCGTCATGGAGGGCAAGAAGCGCTGGTCCCGATACTCTATAAGCCACCCTCTGCCAAATACCGCCGGGTCAAAGGCCCCTCATTGATTGAAATCGGCCCCGGAGTTCCCATTTCTGCCTGAAAATGAACCACTCGCCTATAAAACAAACCCCTCCAAATAACCCCTGAGAACCCCGGCCCTATAGAACAACCGGCCCGGTTCAGCCCCCTCCTAAGCCAGCCACCTTCACTTTCCCTCTCACTATCCCCCATGCTCCCCTCCATCCGCATCGAAGGCGCCATCCTCTCCGCCGACCTCCTCGGCAAGCTGGACAGCGGTGACGTCTCCGGCCAGCGCCCGGCGGATTTCGGATGCAAAGACGCCGCCGCCTTCAAAGACGATCTCCTCCAGGCATGGACCAGCGCCCAGGCCTACTACCGCGCCTTTCGCGCCAAAGTGGATCGCCTGCCCGAGTCCAGCCCCGCCACCACCGAGACGCGAAACCTCTGGATCATCCCCCTCCTCGGCCTCCTCGGCTACACCGAGCTGGAATTCCAATCCGCTGCCGAACCCGTAGGCGACAAACCCTTCCGCTTCTCCCACCGCCTCCGCACCCACGGCGGCTTCGTCGTCCACGTCGCCGGCGCCCGCGACTCCCTCGATCGAAAGCCGAGAAGGGAGAAATCGAGTGGAGAGAAAGGAGCCGCCACCACCAACGCCTCCCTTCCCCCCTCGCCCCCTCTCTCCTCTTCTTCCGCTGCCCCCCCCGGCCACGTCCCGGAATCCCTCAACCTCACCGAGCACCTCTACGCCCTCGTCACCAATGGCCGCGTCCTCCGCCTCCTCCGCGATGCCACCCGCCTCGTAAAACTCAGCTACGTTGAGTTCGATCTCGACCGCATCTTTGACGAAGAACTCTTCGCCGACTTCCGCGCCCTCTACCGCCTCCTCCACGTCAGCCGCCTGCCGAAGTCCCCGGAAGCCTCCGCCGACGCCCTCCTCGAACGCTACCACCAGGACGCCCTCGCCGCCGGCAGCGCCATCCGGGAAAAACTCGGCCTCGCCGTCAAGGACTGCATCCTCCGCCTCGGCACCGGCTTCCTCAATCACCCGGACAACACCGCCCTCCGCCAGCAGGCCGCCACTCCCGGCTTCGCCACCGCTTACTACCAGCAACTCCTCCGCCTCGTCTATCGCTTCCTCTTCCTCATGGTCGTCGAAGAACGCGCCCTCCTCTACCCGCCGAAATCCGATCCCCGCCTCCGCCGCCTTTACTACGACCATTACAGCCTCGGACGCCTCCGCCGTCTCGCGGAGAAAAAGCACCTCGCCGAACTCCACCACGCCGACGCCTGGCTCGCCCTCCGCGCCACCTTCCGCTTCTTCGATGAATCCGGTGCCGGCGCTCCCCTCGGAATCGCGCCCCTCGGCGGCGACCTCTTCGACTCCCGCGCCCTCGGCCCGCTCGCGGCGGCCACCCTGGAAAACGCCACCCTCCTCGCCTGCCTCCAAAACCTCGCCCTCTTCCGCCACCCCGTCTCCGGCCAGCTCATCCGCGTCAACTACGCCGCCCTCAACGTCGAGGAATTCGGCTCCGTCTATCAGGGGCTTCTGGAATTCGATCCCCTCGTCGAAGAAGTCGCCGGACGCTGGTCCTTCCACTTTGCCAAAGGCGACGAACGCTCCCGCACCGGCTCCCACTACACGCCCGAGGAACTCGTCCAGCCGCTCCTCAAACACTCGCTCGACTACCTCATCGCCGACGCGCTGAAAAAGCCCACCGTCGCGGAAAAAGAGCGCGCCCTCCTCGCGCTCAAAGTCTGCGACGTGGCCTGCGGCTCCGGCCACATCCTCCTCGCCGCCACCCGCCGCATCGGCGCCGCGCTCGCCGTCCTCCGCACCGGCGACGACCAGCCCGGGCCCGCCGCCTTCCGCGAAGCCGTGCGCGACGTCATCCGCCACTGCATCTACGGCATGGACCTCAATCCGCTCGCCGTCGAGCTGTGCAAAGTCGCCCTCTGGCTCGAAGCCCACGTCCCCGGCCAGCCGCTCACCTTCCTCGACCACCGCATCCATTGCGGCAATGCCATCGTCGGCCTCGCCCGCGCGGAGGAACTCAAGCGCGGCATCCCCGACGAAGCTTTCAAGACCCTGCCCGGCGACGACAAAGACATCGCCGCCGCCCTGCGCAAGCAGAACAAGGACGAGCGTAAAGGCCAGCAGTCCCTCGACTTCGGCCCCAGCGTCGCCGACGCTGTTCAGACGCTCGCCCGAGCTTACAGCGACTTCGAGCACGTCCCCGAGCAAGGCGCGGGCGATTACTACAAGCGCCGCGCCGCCTACGATCATTTCCGAGAAACCTCCGAGCATCAGCGGCTGCGCATCCTCGCCGATATTCAGGTCGCTCAGTTCTATTTCCCAAAAACGCACACGAACCGGGCAAACATCACGACCCACGACATGTTCAGCCGATGGCTTGCAAATGCGGACACACCCGAGGGCGATCCGCCTCTTGCCGCGATGTGCATCGGCGGGCGGAAACGCTTCGCCCATTGGTTCATCGAGCTGTGGGACGTGATGAACGAAGGAGGTTTCGACCTCATCATCGGCAACCCGCCTTACCTCGGCGGGTCAAAACTTAGCGGCAATTACGGCCACGCTTTCTGCGAATGGGTGAAATGGGAATACGCACCAACCGGTCTCAGCGATCTCGTTGTCTATTTCCTCCGCCGCATCTACGAC
>JANOZA010000511.1:0-11868 GCA_031429155.1 Verrucomicrobiota bacterium
AGTCGAGGGCGAGGAGTTCCTTGAGCTTGTCGGGCTGAAGGTGGGAGAGTTTGGGATTGAGGTTGCGCAGGGTAATGGTGGTGCCCTTGGCGTCGAGTGGATCGGAGTCGGCGACATCGAGAGGCAGGGGGACTTTCTCAAGGTCGCCAAGGGCCTCCATGAGGACGGTCTTGGAGATGAGGACGCTGGTTCGTTTGCCGGCGGCTTGGGTGACGAGCTCCATCTCGCTGGCGAGGATAAGTCCGGCGAATTTGCCGATGCCTTTGCGGCCTTTGACGGTGCGGTTGAGGTTGGGGGTGCGGTCGCCTTTGCGGCTGAATCGGGGGCTGGCGATGTTGAGGTATTCGGCTTCGAGTTCGGCGGTCTTCATGCCGCTGCCGTTGTCCTGCACGATGATGGGATCGTCGGTGAGGATGGTCGGGACGGTGACGTGAACTTCGGTGGCCTCGGCGTCCCATGCGTTGTCCACGAGTTCCTTGAGCGCCTTTTCGCTGGAGGTGTAGCTCTCGCCGAGGACGTGGGCGAGCTTCGGATCAACGCGGAAGTGGACGGATTTTTGCATGGGCGACAGGATTAGGACAGCGAGAGGGCGGTTTTAGTCGCGGATGAGATGCGGCGCAAGTTATCCGCACTGGGGAGGCGTGGTTCGGCTGGCACGGCTGGACTGCATACGGCGAGCACGGAGAGTGGCTCGGAAACCACTGGCCACACCAATAGCTGACAATAGATGAAGAAAGTTACTCGCATCGAACTGCTTGCGGGCGGCTCGGGGAAGTGACGGAGAGCCGGAACTACAACTGAGGTTTCCGATGGGCCACAGTTCCCGCGAGGTGGCGTGGCGAATTGCGGAAGGCAGGCGGTACGGGACGGAACGCGAAGTGGCACTTCGCACTTCGCTTTTCGCAGGGGAACCTCTGAGCGGCTCGCGTCCACTGGACTCCATGCCGCGCTCCGTGGTTGCTCAGGCAAGGGGGCGAAGTGCAAATTGGCTCAATCAATGAGGCAGAATGTTCGCCTGTTTGCCTCCGGCTACCTGCACTCCGTTCCGGTTCTACTTCGGGGGAAACGGTGTGCATTTCTGTAAGGAGCAGAACACAGACCTGCTGTTCGGCACCCGCCTTCTCTGAAACCAGTCCAACTGTGACTCACTGCGCCGGCCTGTTCACGGGGCGGATGAACCTGGCGAGGATGAGTCCGACGAGGAGGCCTTCGATGAGGTGGTCGGCGGTCATGAGGAGGAAGTGGCTCCGGGGGCTATGGAACCAGATACGGAAGAGGGCGTCGCCAGTGCTGTTTCGCCGGCGGGATGAACCCATGGCAAAAATCGCTGATTCACACGATGCCGCGTGCCGATTACTTGCCTGCCCACACTTTCCACCTGTCCTCGATTTTCGCGGCTGCGGTGTCACCGGAGTGGAAGAGCCAGCGATACTTGAAAGTGAGTGACTCGCCCTTCTTGATCGTGTGATCGCCGGCGCCCTTCACGGCTTTCTTGTCGAAATCGTGCAGACCAAACGGATTGGCCGCGATGAGGCCGTAGTCGCGCGCGTGCCAGGTCGTGGGATGACGGAGATTTGACGGATGATCAAAGCACGCGATGCCTGTGACCTTGCCATCTATCGGACCGCTGTAGTCCACCCAGCGCGCGGGCTTTCCCCAGATGTTGCCGTCTTTTAAGCCTTCGCTGTTCAGCGCATGACCGGCGGCGGCCTTGCCTTTCAGATTGAGCGCCGGGTGACTGCGGATGCCCATCGTGCCCTCTTTGGTGTCGCCGAATGTCACGTCTCCTTCGCTGGCTTTGATGGTGATGGTGTAATC
The DNA here is from genome assembly GCA_031429155.1 of Verrucomicrobiota bacterium. Lineage (GTDB taxonomy): Bacteria > Verrucomicrobiota > Verrucomicrobiia > Verrucomicrobiales > V1-33 > V1-33. The sequence goes on from JANOZA010000511.1 coordinate 1,819, forward strand.
AATGTAACGGTCCCCGGCGTCCCCTCCGCAACTGATGGTGGTGGCGGAAGTGCAGACCGTTTTGCCGTCCGGAGCTTGCCAGGATTCGATGGTGTCTATCGTCAGCACGTTACCCGGCTTCCCCACCGCCGGACGACCCTTGACGATGATCTTTCCCATCTTCTCTCCCTCTGCCCAGAAGTCCACGCCGTTCACTGCGCCGTGAGTGAACCACAGACCCTTGTGGTGCGGGTGATCCATCTCCTCTCCCGGTCCGGCCTTTTCCGCCATTGGCCACTGACGCACCAAATTCATCCCTGTGGGACCGTACACGGGATAGATGACAGGCTTGGCGAAATTCCGGTAATGCAGCGCGGTGAATTCCTCGCCGTCGCGAAACACCGTGACCACGCCTTTGTCAGCATCATCAAAGGCGCTGAACGGAGCCTTGCTGCCGCGAGTGACGGAAACGCTTAGCAGGAAAAAGAAAAGAAGTGCGGATTTCATAATGCCGTACGGCTAAGGCGCTGCCGCCTGCCGGCAAGCACGGAGGTGCGGAGCCGCCCGAGCGGCTGCTAAGCGAACCACTTCAACGCGATCACTCCCGCCGCAGCGAGAATGGTCCCGGCGATTTGCCGTCTGGCGGGTTTATCCTTCTCCATCATGCGGGCCAGTGGAATGACGAGCAGCGTGCTTGTTGCCGCGATGGCGACGACGATGGTGCTGCTGCCGGTTAGCGAGAGCGCCCACTGGTAACAGCTCACACCGAGCACGGGACCGCAGAGCGCCGTGCTGATGAGCCAGAACGGTTTGTTTTTCCATTTTCGGGCGGGTGTTTCGATGGGGCGCTGCGGCAGGAACTTCACACAGAGGAACGCCACAAGCGCTGCGGCCAGTCCCGCAGTGCTGCGCTGAAAGGCCTGACTGAATCCGTGCACCTGGACGCCAAAGGAGTGAGCCGCATCTATCGCCTGACTGCTCAGCACTGTGCCGATCCCCATGCTGGCACCTGCGATGATCGCAAAAAGGACGCCGCCCGCTGGATACTTCACGCGCTGCGCCACCTCAGCAGGCCACAGTGCCACGATCAACCCGGCCATGATTGCACCGACGCCGATCCACTGGGGCAAGGTCACGAAGTGCTGGCGTAACCAATAGTCGCCCGCCGCGGACGTAATGGACGCTGCGCACCAGTTGATGAGAATCGTAAGTCGTGATCCGAGCCGCGCGTAAGCCAGGAACAAGGCAATGTCGCCAATGCCGTAGCCGACGAGTCCACTCCAGAAGAATCGCTGGAAGATGCCGTCATGCAGCGACGACGACTCACGCGCCGCATCCACCGAAAGCGTCACCAAACCCAGCACGAGGCAGGCAATACAGAGCCGGTAAAAATTTGCCGGTATGGCGCCGAAGATACGAGAGGCCCGCTGACTAACGACGGCGCTGAATGCGAAAAGCAGAGAGGCAAGGATGGCGGGAAGCATGAGAGGAAAAGCAGACGCAGGAAGCTGGATGGGGAGGACTGCTCAGAATGGATACCCTCTCATTTTGCACTCTGCCTTTCGCCAAGTTTCACTGTCACCGTTTCCCTGGTGTCAGTTCGCTCGAGGACGATTTGCACGGGCCTCACGTCCACGACTTTCACAGGAATCGTGCCGGCGGTGAACGTGTCGCCGCGGCGGACTTCGAAAAGGTCTTCTGAGGCACCGAGTTTTACGGTCGAGCAGCCCTCACCGGCGCTGGCGGGCAGACCCTTCACGGCAAGGTGCCGCTGACCGCTGACCGTTTCCGTGACGAAGACCTCGGAAGCATCCACGAGCCGTCCCTGACCATGCTTGGACGAAATAAACCGGCGGCGGACCTTTTCGACCTTTAGACCCGTTCCTGGAATTTCCTCGCCTGGCGCAGCGGTCACACTGTGCTCTTCGCCAGTGAGAACCCGAATGGTCGCAAAAGTATCTCCCTCCGGCACTTCCTCCACCACGATGGGCAGCATCCGACTGCGATAGTCCACCATATGCATGGCTGTCGCGACTGCCTCCAGCGACGACGGCGCGTCGCCGCTCCAGGGCACGTCCGGCAGCCGGAGTGCGGTAGTTTCGACGGGCGATGGATCGGCGCTGCGGTCGGGTTCGCGCAGATAGGCGGCAACATCCTCATGGCCGTTTTCCTCCGCATGATTGGCGGCAGTCTTCAAATTCTCGTCGAGCGCGGTGACGGACGCGCCCCGCTGGCGGAGGAGTTTCACCGCCTCCACGTGACCATATTCCGCAGCGTACATCATCGGTGTCAGTGCTTCCACACTCACGGCATGAGGGCTCGCGCCGCGATCCAAAAGCACCGCCATGACCGGCGTATGCCCCTTCACGGCGGCAAGTTGCAATGCATGATCCAGAGAGCCGGACGCACCCTCGGCCAGCAACATCACAACCGCCACATGCCCTGCGAGCACCGCTGCGGCGAGCGGCGAAAGTTCAGATTTGTCCTTCGTTTGAGCGTTGGCCCCAGCGGCGAGCAACGCCTTCACCGCCTGCTCGTCTCCGCTCTGCGCTGCCGCCATGAGTGCCGTCTGGCCGTCCGGTGTCGCCGCGTTTGGTTTTGCGCCGTGAGACAGCAAAAAATCCACCACGTGCCCGTGCCCGCCTGCCGCAGCACTGGCAATGGCAGTGACGCCGCGATCATCTGCAACGTCAGGCTTCATCCCCGCTTTGAGGAACTCCTCCACGGCACCCACATTACCCTCTCGCGCCGCCCGAAGAAAATCATCCACCGAGTAGGCAAAGCCGGCCTCATGGATCGCATTACGTGCCTTCTCGTCCTTCTCCCGGCCACATCCCGACAGTGCCACAAGCAGAGCCAGGGGCAAAACGATTCGGAAAACGGGCAGGCGCATAACGGTCAACGAAGCAACGCCCCCTCTGTCGCCGACGCGAGCGCCCACGCAAGCGACGCGTCAGGCCGGAATACACTTTCTTCACCCCATAGCAGCCGGAGCCGGAGCTGCGGCGCTATTTTGCGGGAATGTTGTTCAAGGTGTAATAGGCGTCCACGTGCAGCAGCGGCAGACCTTCCGCCGAGCGGATGCCCATGCTCTTCAAGTGATGCACATGGCCTTTCACCAGGCCATCAATGCGCAGACGGACGCTGAGATTGTCGGGCGAAACCTCGGCAGCCTTCACTACCGGGGTAACGTGATCCACCTCCGGTCCGCCATATTCAGAACGGAATGCCCAGGTCCATGCGTCCATCTTATAGCTGTCTGGAGCAGCGGCAGTGGCTTTGTCCACGGGTTGGGTGAAGCTGAGCAGGAAGCCGTCGGGCTGCGCTTTCATTTCCAGAACCTCGAAGGGTGTCTTTCCCGTCCACACGATGCGGTCGAAATTAAAAGGCTTCCCGCCCCGGGCACCCCAGCCACGGTCGCTGCCGCCGGCGAACATTTTGCCATCCGGCGTGAGCACCATGCCGATGGGGCCGCTGCCGAATCCTTCAACGAAGGGAATAGCCGCGCCCTGGTAGAGTCCATCAACCTTTTCAAGGCAAACCCGCGTGATGTTGCTGTAGCACTGCTCGCCGACGAACAATTGGTTCTTAAACGGGCCAAACTTTCCGCCGGTCGTATCGCACACGATGGCAGTAGGGCTCTGGCCGATGCGGCCGTGCGGGAGCACCACCGCTGGCGGGACGAGGAGCGGATTGCGCTCACGCTCTTTTACCATGCGCGTCTGGTCCTGCGGCTGGATGGGCTTCTCTTTCAGATTTGTTGCCTTGTCAGACCACCGCAGTCCGTCGGGATGGCCCTGAAATGAGCCAGGCTTGAGCCATTTCAAGCTGCTGCTGCCGTTCCACGGCCCCTGATTGTCGGTGTAGAAAACGTCACCCTCTGCGTTGAACCCGATGCCGCCAGGACTGCGAATACCGCTGCACACGGGCGTGGTTTTGCCATCCGGTGTGGTGGTCACCGCCCAACCCCGCCACAGGACGTTGCTGCTGAACGAACCCGTCAGGCAGAAGACAGACCAGATGTTGCCGTTCTTGTCGGGACGGGAGGAGAATGCATACTCGTGGTAGTCACCGCTGAGTCCAAACTGGTCGCTGACCGTGTCGAACGTGTCCGCACGGCCATCCCCGTCCTCATCTTTGAGGCGCGTAATTTCCCCGCGCTGCTGCACGACGAGCGCACCGTCAACCCATGCGGCACCCAGCGTTTCATGCAGGCCTTTGGCGAACGGCGCGATCTTTGCTTTGGAAAGATCGGCATCCAGCGCGCCGGTTACGCGATAGACCTCGCCGCGTCGCGTCGCCGCGTAGATGGTGCCGTCAGGGGCGTATTCCAGGGCACCGACTTCCAGGACATACTTGTCCGGATTCGGGATGTTCTGGATCGGGTAGAAATCGGATTCCTTTGGCGCATCTGCGGCGAGTGCGGAGCCAGCGAAGAGGAGTGAGAGAAGGCGGCGGGTCATGTGTTGGAAGGAAATGATGTTCACTGGTTGATCCACGCGAGGCCAATGCGGACTTCAGCGCTCCCGTTGGCGAAAGCGGGGCGCACGAGGAGTTCATTGTTGTTGCGGAGGATGCCTTCGCCGCCGGTTAGACTGACAGAGAACCGTCCGCTGTTAAGCCAAAGGTCGCCTTCCTTTTTCATTCCGCCGGTCGCGGCACGGATGAAGAGATTGGCCGGCGCGGTGCCGGTGAACTTGAGCACGCGGGTCACTTTCTCATCGGTCGTCTTGTAGTCGCCCGCCGGCTCGTAGTGCTCCTCCACGTTGAGATCGCCCATCTTATACCGAAAGGTGGGGAAGCGTTTCTTATCCAGGCGATAGCCGAGGAACTGAACACCCGGCGCTCTCTCGGCCCGCGGAGGCCATGCCGCATTGGCATCAGTGAGAATGGCCATTCCCTGCCCATCGCCACAAACGCGCACTACATCGAATCCCAGTGGCTGCGTCTGACCGCCGCCCCGGTCGCTCCAGTGCTGCTTGGCATCAATGAATGCGCCGCGCCACATCAGAGCCTGACTCATCTGATCAGCGTCGAAGCAGATGTTCACGCCGTTCGGATAGCCTACGGCGATGCCCCGGGGGCTGACGCCGCTGATGAAGTTGCGATACATCACCGCTTCGCCGTTCTCCGGCGCGAGAGGAATGCCCAGATTCTTTTGTTGCTCGGCCTGGACGTCACCGCCATCGCTGCGGGAGGGATGAATCCACTTCGACAGCGGAGTCTCACTGAATTTCGGCCCGGCCCAGCCGACATAGATCTCTTCCTCGCCGCTCTGTTCAAAGTAATCCACACGGACGGCGTGTGAACCTTTCGGCAAATTTATGCGGCCCACCCTCAAATCACCGGACGCGTGGATGCCGTCGTGATTGATGATTGCCTTTCCATTCACGGAGAGCCGGGCGCCGTCGTCCGATGCCAGAGTAAAGGTATGATTCCCGGCCTCCGTCACCTCAACCGTGCCGTCCCACTGCACCCCGAAATGCTCCGCCATCCCTTCGAGATCGAAATGGAGTTTCTTGTCAGCCACCGGCCCTTCACGGTGCGGCTGGAGTTTGGCAAAGTCCGGCAGCTTCGACCAGTCACCTAGATACAGTTTGAATGTGAGATCCTGAAAGCCCGGCCCCTCAGCCAGCACGCGGAGTTCGCCATTCATCGCCATCGCGTGGCCTGGAAAAGTGCAGACGTAAGGATAGATGCCCGGCTGTTGCGGCACTTTGATGACGAGTTCCTCCTGCTTGTGCGCCGGCACCATACCCGAGCGCGCCCAAATGCGAGGGTGGTCGGGTATCCAGCCCTTGGCTTCACCTTTTTCCCCCAGCTTCCATGCCTCCATCGCGACTTCCAGTCCCTTGTCGCTGGCACCTTCCTTCGGCAGACAGAAGACGATATTGTGCGGCATCTCGTCGTTGTTCTGGAAAACCAGTTTCAATTGAGACCCCGGCTTCGCCTTGATGACCGGCCGGTCGTATTTCATCTGGCCCGGCGGCGTCGCCATGTTGACGGTCGGAATGTCGTCACCGCGTGCAGCCAGAGCCAGGGCGGGAATGATGGGCAGTAAATATTTTCTCATGAACGGCTGCCGTTAACGGCCCGCTGCATCGGCTTGTTTCAGGTGATCGCTGAACGACAGGCATCACAGTCCAAATGACGGGACGCACCCGGCGAAGAGATCGCGTGTCAGGGATGAATCCTTTCTGGTTTTTCAGCGGTTCGGCCACCGTCCAGGGAACTTACGGCTTGCGCACCCGACCCCTCACGGGATGCTCCCTCCACCGCGAGGCGACCTGCCTTTCCTCTCTATGGCCCGACCAAAATCCGCCGCCGTCCCCGACTCCGGGGTGAACTTCGAACAAGCAATGAGCGAACTCGAAGAGATCGTCCACGTACTGGAAGAGAGTCAGTTGCCGCTTGAGGAGTTGGTGGAAAAATACGAGCGCGGCGCCGGACTGCTGCGCGTGTGCCAGCAGCGGCTCAATAATGCGCAGCAGCGAATCGAACTTATTACTCGAAGCGCTGCTGGCGAGACAGTTCTGGAGCCACTCGACGCTGCAACTGACTCCGCACCGCCAGCCACCGCCCCCTCAAAAATTTCCCGCAAGACTTCCTCTCCAGATCAAGCCAATGACGAAATCCGATTACTCTGAAGCCGAACCGCTCCCGCCCATTCACGGTCCCGCGGACGTAAAGGCTCTCGGCGACAAACTGTTGCCCCAACTCGCATGGCAGATCCGGCGTGATCTCATCGCTACCCTCGCGGAAACCGGCGGCCACCTCGGGCCCAATCTCGGCGTCGTGGAACTCACCATCGCGATGCACCGCGTCTTCAATTCGCCGAAAGACAAGTTCCTCTTTGATGTGAGCCATCAAGGCTACGTCCACAAGATGCTCACCGGCCGGTGGGCCCGGCTCCACAGCATGAGGCAGTATAAAGGGCTCAACGGCTTCCTGCTCCGCACGGAAAACGAGCACGACTGCTATGGTGCCGGTCATGCCGGCACGGCAGTGAGCGCAGCCCTCGGATTCGCGGCGGCGAGGGACTTGAAGGGCACAGACGAGCATGTCGTCTGTGTCGCCGGCGATGCGGCATTCACCTGCGGCCCCACATTCGAGGCCATGAACAACATCACCGCCTCGACCAAGCGATTCATCATCGTCCTCAACGACAACGAGTGGTCCATAGACAAAAACGTTGGCGCCATTGCCCGCTACTTTAACAGCATCGCGACGAGCAGCACCTACGCCGGTCTCCACGACAAAGCGGGGAAGTTTGTTGAAAAACTACTGGGCAAGGCCGTCCGGCGCTTCGCTTCCAAAGTCGAGGAGAGCGCCAAAAACCTCATCATGCCGAGCGTCATTTTTGAAGAGTTCGGCCTCCGCTACTATGGGCCCGTTGACGGGCACAACCTGCCGCTGCTCGTCAATACTTTCGAGGTCCTCAAGACCCAGAATGAACCCGTCATCCTCCACATCATCACGGAGAAGGGCCGGGGCTACGAACCGGCACTCGCAAATCCAGGCAAGTTTCACGGCCTCGGCACCTATAAGATAGACACCGGCGAAACGGATCCATCCCCAACTCCAACCTGCTCCCAGATTTTCGCGGAGAACCTGGTGAAGTTTGCCAGGGCGGACGAGAAAATTACCGCCATCACCGCAGCCATGCCGGGAGGCACCGGACTCTCGCTTTTCAAAAAGGAAATCCCCGCGCGCTACTTCGATGTCGGCATCGCCGAAGAACACGCCGCTCTCTTTGCCTGCGGGCTCGCCGCGCAGGGGCTCAAGCCGTTCCTGACGATCTACAGCACGTTCATACAGCGTGCCTACGACATGATCATCCATGACATCGCCCTGCAAAATCTGCCGGTGCGTATTTGTATGGACCGCGGAGGACTGAGTGGCGACGACGGCCCCACCCACCACGGACTCTTCGACATCGGCTTCCTGCGCCACATTCCTGGCCTGATCCACATGCAGCCGAAGGACGAAGATGAATTCGCCGACATGTTGTGGACGATGGCGAACTACGACGCCGGCCCGACCTGCATTCGTTACCCGCGGGGTGCGATCACCGGCAAGCCAGTGAAGGCTCAGCCCGTCCTCCTGGAGATCGGCAAAGCTGAAGTCGTGGCCGAGGGCGACGACGTATGCCTCATTGGTCTTGGCACTCTTTTTGAAATGGCGGAGAAAGCGAAGGCCCTCCTGGAGGCACAGGGCTTCAGCGTGGCGCTCATTAACCCCCGCTGGATCAAGCCGCTTGATGTCGCCACCATTTCGCGCGTTGCCGCCCGGGCGCGCGTGGTCTGCACTCTGGAGGATCACGTTCTGCACAACGGTTTCGGCCTCGCAGTCATCGAAGCGCTGCATGACGCCGGCATTCGCACGCCCGTGGAGCGCATCGGCTGGCCGGATGCCTTCGTCGAACACGGCAAGCCCGGGATCCTCCGGGAACTGCACGGCATTACCGTAGAGAATTGCGTGCTCAAAGTATTGCGGCATCTTGAACCGGAAGACGCTGCCGTTCCTTCCGGACGGGAAGTCTGCGCAGTGTGATCACGAAAAAGCCCGATCCGTTTCCGGACCGGGCTTCCTATTCACTTTGAACGGATAGGCGGCAGATCAATACACCGGACGGCCGTAGGAGTCGTAGTATCGTGGACGGGCATTTTGCTGGTCCCTGTTATTGCCCACGGCATTGCCAATCGCGCCACCGGCGACACCGCCGATGATGGCTCCTGCGGCAGTGTTGCCACTCTGGTGACCGATGATGCCGCCAGCAAGCGCGCCGGTACCGGCTCCGATCAGCGTGCCGTTCTGGGCGCTGGGGCCGCTGGCACAACTGGAGAGCATCGCTGCGGAGACGATGGTGAGGGATTTGATGATGATGGATTTCATATTGTTGTTGGTATGGGTTGGTTGGTGCAGTTTGAATTGCGCCGCAGGAGACGGGGAAACCCCGGAGTTATTCAGCAGCAGCGGTGTCATCCTATAGCCGTGCCCGCGCTTCCTGCGAGAGAATTCTACGACCTCCCGCGCAGGGGGCTGGCATTGACAGTGCAGAGTGCCATCATAGAATCCGCTTCCACCAACCCACCTCACTTCACCTTAAATGGTCCACACCCCTGAGTTTCTCACCGACGAGCGCCCCTTCAAATCCTGGGCTCCCGGATACTGGCAGGACAAAATCATTGCCCCTTCCGACTGGAACAGTTGGGCATGGCAGATGCGGAACCGGGTCACCACTCTCCGGCAACTGGAAGAACACCTCGTCCTCAGCGAAGAGGAACGCGCCGGTGTCATCCTCAGCGGCAACAAGCTCGCCCTCGCCATCACGCCGCACTTTTTCAATCTCATCCACCGCACCGATCCCGACTGCCCCATCCGCCGTCAGGTCGTGCCTCGCGTGGAGGAGACCTGGGAAAATGCCGACGAAATGAGCGACCCCTGCGGCGAGGACAGCCACATGCCAGTCCCCGGACTCGTGCACCGCTACCCTGACCGCGTACTTTTTCTCGTCACCGACCGCTGCGCCTCCTACTGCCGCTACTGCACCCGCAGCCGCATCGTCAGCGGCGCCGGTGAACAGGAACTGCATACTGAATGGGAAGCCGCCTTCCGCTATTTAGAACAGCACACGGAAATCCGCGACGTCCTCCTCTCCGGGGGCGACGCCCTTCTCCTGTCCGATTCGAAACTGGAGGCGCTGCTCAAACGCCTGCGCGCCATCGAACACATCGAATTCCTCCGCATCGGCACCCGCGTCCCCATCTTCCTGCCCCAGCGCATCACCCCGGAACTCTGCGCCATGCTCGCGAAGTATCACCCGCTGTGGATGAGCGTTCACGTCAATCACCCGCGGGAACTCACCACCGAAGTCAAAGAAGCCCTCGAACGCCTCGCCGATCACGGCATCCCGCTCGGCAATCAAAGCGTGCTCCTTCGCGGCGTGAATGACGATCCGGAGACCTATCGCACCCTCGTTCACAAACTGCTCCGCTGCCGCGTGCGCCCCTACTATTTATATCAGTGCGACCTCATCAAAGGCTCCAGCCACCTGCGCACCAGCGTGGC
>JANOZA010000512.1:0-12015 GCA_031429155.1 Verrucomicrobiota bacterium
CCGTCGCCGCGTTGGTGAAGGTGGCGATGTCCGTGTTCGTAGCCGCGGCGCCCTGGAGACCGGGAAAGGCTCCGCCGGCCCAGTTGGTGCCGGTGTACCAAGCCGTGCCGGCGTTCGCGCCCCAGGTGGCATCCGCTGCGGCCGATGAGGTGGTAAACGCCAGCGGGGCGACGAAGGTGGAGGCCAGCGCGAATATGCCGGACGTGGGGAGAAGGAAGCGGGATTTCATGGATTGATGGATGAAGCTAAAATGGTGTGGCTTTTGAACGGTGGCGTCAGCGAAGGCTCGTTACTGGGTGATCAGCGCGTTGAGCCGGGTGAAGATTCTGCCGTCCGGGACGAGGGTGCGGCGGATTTTGACCTCCACTTTATCAATGCCGGCGGCATGGAAGTCGTTGAATGGCGTGATGATGATATCCGCGCTGGCCACAGCGTCGGTCCAACTGGTGAGGTTGGTGCCGTATTGGGCTTTGATGACGGTGTTCGTGTCGGTGTTCGCGAGGTCGCTGCGGCGGTAATTAAAGATGACAAAGTCGGGGTCGCTGGCGGTGTCGAGCGTTGGCAGGTCGCCCACGGCGAGGGCGTTGGGATTGGCCGCGCCGAGCACCCAGGCAACGCCATTCATCACGCTGTCGTTGTTGGCATCGACGTTTGGCAGCGCACCGCCGGACCATGTGGCGTAGGGACTGGAGGCGGTGGAGACGAGGGCGATCTTGTTGCCCTGGTAGGCGTAGTTCAGCGTGTAGCCTGCGGGAGGCGCGGGGGCGGCAGCGAAGGTGCCGGTGAGGCTGGTGTAGGTGGCCAGCACGTAGGCGGGGTCATCGGGCGTACCGGTGATGTTGTAGGTGACGGAGGCGCTGGAGACATCGAGGCCGGCGGCGGTGATTTGGCCACTGGTGCCCGTGCCGGTGGCAATGATCCCGAGTTCCAGCGGCTGCGCGGCAGGAACGGTGTAGGTCGCCTGCGCACTGGTGTCCAGTACGGCCCCGGCGGCGATGGCGAGGGAAGGACTGGAAGCGATGGAACCGGAGGCCCCGAGAGCGAGAGTCCCGGCGTTGACGGCAGTTGCGCCGGTGTAGGTGTTGCTGCCGGAGAGGGTTTGCTTGCCCGCGCCGGACTTGGTGAGTGTCATGTTGGCGTTGCCGTTGGCGATGACCCCGGCGTAGGACGGGGCCGCTCCAGTTCCAGGATTCAATGTCAGCGCGGTCACGGTATCGTAGCCGCTGCCAGTGGTGACGAAGACGCCGCCGGTTGCCGCGAAGTTCCTGTTTCCGGTCAGACCACCGAGCGTCAGGGTGGTCACGGCAGTCCGAAGACCGGCAGTCGCAGTGCCCGCGATACTGGTCGCAGTGTCCAGCGCGCTGTTTTGCAGGGCCAGGCTGTTGCCCAGGATGAGTGTGCCTCCGGCGTTGATGGTGGAACCGGTGAAGGTGTTGGCACCGGAGACAGTCCACGTGCCGGCGTTGCTCTTCCGCAGGTTCAGGACGCCGCTTCCGTCGGAAATGACTCCGCTGACCGCGTTGGCGTTGGTGTTGTTGCCCCGCAGGTCGAAGATCTTGGTCCCTGCGGTTTCGGTAGTCACGGAGCCGGTGTGGATCAGAGCGGCGGTGCCCGTGCCGTTGGCAAAGAAAACAGTGTTGCCTCTCAGGTTCAAGGTCTTGTCACTGCTCGCCGTCGTGGCCGAACCCACCTGAAGGAAGGAAACCGGCATGAGATCTATCGTGCTGTTCGTTCCCACGTTGCTGCTGGGATCCCCGATATTGCCCAGACTATTGGCGACCAGGCCGCTGCCAGTCCCGACGACGGTTCTGCCGGAATATTCGTTCGCACCCGTGACCGTGAGGTTCGCCCCGCCGAGAATTTTTTCCAATCCCCTGGTGGAGGGGCCAATGTTGGCGCTGAGGGTGGCGGCACCGGCAGTGGTGTCTATGCTGATGTTGTTGGTGCTGCCGATGGAAATGTCGGCCAGGTTTCCTGTAAAAGTACCGGCGAAGGCATTCTGGATGTCCACCGCGGTGAACTGAGTCGCCGCGCCAAAGCCCAGTCCCAAAGCGGTGCCTGCGGCAAAGGTATGCGTGCCGGCGGTTTTGGCGGCGAGGATGCGGAACGAAAGTGTTCCCGTATTCACTGCTGTGCCGCCCGTGAAGTTATTGGTGCCACCGAGGATCACTGTTCCAACACCCGTTTTGGTGAGGCTGGAAAGCGCAGTCAGTTCCGTGATGTTCGACGAGATGGTCAGGGAACGGTCCGTGCCGGTATCAAGGATACCATTGGTGATCCCCAGTTGCACACCCATCGTCTGGGCGGTGGCCCCTGTATTCACGTTGGCGATGGTCAGACTGGCATTTCCTGCGACACGGACGAGCGTGTTGGGTACCCCATTGATGGTGGCTCCATCCAGCCGCATGAGGCCGTTGACCGTGGTCGAGCTGTTTCCGATCTGCAGGGCGTTGGTGACCGTTCTATTGAGTTCGATGCCACCCAGGATCAGACCTACTCCACCGGCGCCAGCCGTGAGGGTGTTCATGTTGATGCCGATATTGGTGGCGGTATTGGCCGCCGCGGTGTTCATGATGTCGGTGGCCAGGCCCTCACCGGTTACGACAGCCAGCGGGGCATCACCGGCAAAGTTGGTGTTGGGGGTCCAGTTGGTCACCGTCAACCATGCTCCGCCGGCTATGCCACTCCAGGCACGGACGGCCTGGCCATGAGCCAGTGGAATCGTGGACAGAAGCGGCACAGCAAAGATCAGTGAGTTGCGGATTAGTTTGTTTTTCATGGAGTCGGATGGTTTGGAGAGTTGGAGTTGGAGAATGTGATGGTGGAGAGATGGCTGAATCAGTGTCAGGGCAGCACGGCGGCCTGACCGCGGATGAATTGACGGAGGCCGGAGAGCGCCACGCGGGCGACGCCCACACCGGATGCGTCGGTGGTCAGCAGATGGTTTTCAAGCCCGCTGATGTCTCCGGGATCCTCCGCGGGATTGGCCTGGATGAGATTGATCACGCGCGTGGCAGGCAGAAAGTTGAGATCCGGCGAGGCGCGGAATTCATAGGCAGTGTTGGGCAGGCCGGTGAGCGTCACATTCCAAAGCCCGCCGCCAGCCGGCGTGAAGGCGGTGATCCGTGGTGCCGCGGGCTCCGCGATGAGGCGCACTTGATAGGAATTGAGGTGCGTAGAGCCGCCGGACAAAGCACTGATGCCGATCGTTTGAGTGGCGCCAGCAGCGATGAAGGTGCCGACGGCGGTTTGACCGAAGGCACCAGGCGGGTTCGAGGACAGCGTGACGGTGCTGGAGGCCCCTGGTCCCGTGAGCGACATGCGCCGGTCCGGCACCCGGTAGTCGCAAAGGAAGAGCTGGATCAGGTATTTGCTGCCAGGCGTGAGGCCGGTGATTTCGAAGCTGTCGCCATTCCATGAAATGCGGTCGAGCAGGAACTCCAGGGCCTCATTTTCGGCACCGGCACCAGTATCGGGGCAAAGTCCGTCGGCGAACCCGCCATTGGCGATGACTCTGCCCGGGGCGAAGTCCACTCCATTGACGATGATGGGGTCGCTGGTGTCATCGCCTCTCCGGGATGTCACCAGGGTGCCGGTCGTGACCACATCCAGCGGGCCGGTGATGTTCTGTGCGCTCGCCCATGCGACCTCGCCCACGGCAGCGTCGGGGGTGACCGCCGTGGCCGGATCCGAAGCCGCGCTGACATTGGAGGCCAGCGAGTTGTCACGTGACTTCACCGTGTAGGTATAGGCCGTGCCGGGAGTCAGCCCGGTGTCCGTGTACTCCGGGCTGGACTGCCAGCCGCTGTCACTGGCACCGGGATGGCCGCTGGTCTCAGCGAAGTAGTATTGCACTCCATGGCCCTCGGGATCGAGGACCACTGTCGCGTGCATCGTAATGGCTCCGATGTTCGTGTAGAGCGGTCCCACAGCGAACGTTGGCACCGGCGGCGGAGTGAGGTCGGCCGGGAGCGTGGAGACGGATGCGGGTGCAGTCGCCGCCGTTTGGTTCTGTGCGGCTGACTTATCGCGGGCGGTCACGGTATAGGTGTAACTGGTGCCGGGGGTGAGCCCCGTGTCCGTGTAGGTTGGGCTGTTTTGCCAGCCGCTGCTGGTGGCTCCGGGATGGCCGCTGGTTTCAGTGAAAAGATACTCGACGCCATTAGGATCAGTGGCGGTGGTGGCTGTCATCGTGATGCTGGACTCACTCACCGCGGCAGGTGCTGCGAACCATGTCATCGGATTGGGCTCGGGCGGAGTGACGTCGCTTTCGTCAGCGGTGGTGTCGATCAGTTGGAAGCCGCTCATCCCCTGGTTCATCGAGGAGCTGTTGATCCCGAAGGTGAACCCAAGGTGACCGCTGGCGTCCGGGGTGAGCCCGTTGATCCGCAGCCAATTCCCCTGATCAGCCGAGCCGTCGGTCGGATCAGTGTCCTCATCGAGCGGAGGGATTTGTCCGTTCTGAGCAGCGGTGCGATTCGGGCGATTCAGATAGATCGTTCCAGCAAGCCCGGACCCGGTGGTCTGAGTGACAGGCAGGCCGTTGGGGGAGTTGGTCGCGCCCCAATACCAATCGCCATAAACAACCATGGCGTAGGTCTTCCCCACCGTCAGCCCTTTGAGCGTAGCGGTGGTGGTGATGCCCGTGCCGCCAAAGTAGTGCCGGAAAATCAGATCGCCGGACACCTGGGCCGGATTCGGCTGTCTGACCGCGATGGCTCCGCCGGTGCTGTTCACGCAATTGATGGCCAGCGTGACGGTGGACGCAGCGTTGGTGGAGTCCACCAGCGGCATATCGGTCGCCGCCGTGGGCGTTCCGGTCACAGGGTTCCAATAGGTCGGCAGGCCGTTTTCCGGAGCCGCCCCCTGAAAATCCGTGAGTGTCTGGGGGCCGATGTTCACATTCCAGACCGTCAGCGCGCGGACGGGCACGCTGGAGAGGGCGATGGCTGCACTGACTGCAAACACGCAGCGCCATGATGATTTACCGGGGTTCGTTTTTGTCTGCATGGTGATGGGTACTAGGGTTTCGTGGCCGTGACGCGGATGAAGCGGCGGGAGCTGGCATCAAACGCGGTGGTGTCGCGGAAGGTGACGCGCTCCACGCCGCCGCCGAGATTCTGTGCGGTGCCGGATTGGATGCCGGTGGGCGTCCACGGGCCGGTGAGGGTTTCGCTGGTCTCCACGGTGTAGGTCACATCCAGCGCCTTGTGGCGGCGGTTGAACGTGATGGCGAGATAGCGCGCGCCAGCGTCGGTCACGGTGCTGGCAGTGGCGAGAGCTGAGTAGTCTGCCACGCGGGGATTCAGGCCCCAGGCATACTCGGCGAAGTTGTCCTGGCCGTCGCCTTCGGGGTCGGCGAGCAGGCCGACGAGGGCGTCATTCGGCGTGCGGTTGGGGTTTGGCGGGGACGGGAGATAGATTTCGTTTCCAGAAAAGTAGTCCCAGCGCCAGCCGTCGTAGTGGTTGGAAAAGTCGGCGTCGCCGGTGCCGGGAGTGCCGTTGGCAGTGCCACTGATAGCCCAATGCGTGGCGGCGCCGTAGCTTGCGTAGTCCGGGGCGGCACTGCGGACGACGAGCGTATAGCCGCCACCGTCGGTGGGCGGGAACCAGGAGTTTTCGTAGCGGAAATCCAGGATAACTTCGCCGTTCGGATCAATGATTTCGAGTTCCTCGCCGGAGTTGTCGAGGTTGCCGCTAAATGTGCCTGCGACTGTCGCAGCTGCTCCGTGGCGGAGCGTGAAGGCGGGCTGGTTGGCGACGAGGATGACGCGCGCACCCGAGCCAATGGTATAGCCGGCGGGAAAGGTGAAGGTGATGCCTTTGGTGAACGTCGCGCCGCCGACATTGAGCGATGCGCCGGAGTTGTGGAGTTCGATCCACTCAAAGTCACTCGCGCCCACGCCCGGCAGTGCGAGCAGTTCGGCGGCACTGGGCGCGGGCGGGTTGAAGTTCAGTTCGGTGATGCGGAGTTGCTGCTGCGCCGCGGTGGGGTTCGCGGGCGTGGTGGCGCTGGTGACGAGCGCGAGTGCTGTGTCGCGCAGTTCGATGATTTCGCCGCGCGCGGAGATTTGTCCGTCGCAGGGGCCGACGACGTATTTCCCCTCGCCGCCGCGCGGCGTGGTGGTGCGGGCGCGGAAGCTCTGCTGGCGCGGCGATACGTAAATGCTGCCGCCTGCGGGGACGACAGTGCCGCCTTTGAACGTGAACGACACCGCGCCGGTGAGGCTCCATCCGCTGAGGTCGGCGTCGAACGCATTCGGGTTCGTGAGCTGAATCCACTCGGCGTTTTGTTTGCCCGCGTCAGTGGGATTGTAGTCGTAGCCCGCGATGGTCATCGGGAAGCTCGCAGGCTGCGGCGCATTGGGAATGCCGGCGCTGTTGGCGTTTCCGATGCCGACATTCGTCGTCGAGGTGTGCGTGGTGAAGTAGTGCGTGCGGCGCGGCGTGAGGTAGAGCGTTTTGATTTCGTTCACCGCGGTGGTAAGGTCGTCGTTTCCAAGTCCGTAAGGCCCGCCATAGTTTGGCGGACCGCTGACCGGGGGCCAGCCCCACTGCGCCCGGTCGAGCACGGCTTCCTG
The DNA here is from genome assembly GCA_031429155.1 of Verrucomicrobiota bacterium. Classification (GTDB taxonomy): domain Bacteria; phylum Verrucomicrobiota; class Verrucomicrobiia; order Verrucomicrobiales; family V1-33; genus V1-33. Next base: position 6,582 of record JANOZA010000512.1, read on the forward strand.
CGAGATGCGCGCAATGTGAGCGTCGAGTTCCTGCTCGAAGAATCCATTCACCGTGCCCGGCGGCTGGAGGTAGGTGTCCATGAGTGTACGGGTGCGGCGCAGGAGCATCGCGCGGGTGCGCGGCACCGTGATGATGGCGTCGTAGAACCGGTTGTAGAGCACGGTTTCGTAACTGGGCTTGCATGAGCCGCTGCCGTAGAGCGGGTGGCTCTTGTTGTTGTCGGCGGTGGCAAAAAGCGTGGTGTGCGAGGGCTGCTGTCCGTAGAAGAGCTGGCCCCATGACATATTTGTGTCGAAGGGCACGATGCGCCATTCGCCGGTGCCGTCGGTGTCGCGGTGGATGCACATATTGGCCCACACGTCGTCGGCCTCCTGCGTCATGCGGGCGACCGCGAGGTAGTTGATGACCGCAGGCACGTCCACCTGATCGAAGATGTTGTTCTCGCGCGTGGTGAGGTTCGCCTGCGTGACGGCGGTGACGAAGTTCGCCATGTCCGCGGTGCCTTCAGTCGCGCGCGTCTGCTTTTCACCGGAGGCTCCGGACATGGTTCCGATACTGCAATAGAATGCGCCATTCGGGTCGAGGCCCATGTTGTCGAGCAGTTCGAAGTCCTGCGTCTCGGTGTGAAACGCGAGCTGCCAGAAGACGCCGTTGATGTGGGTGCGAACGGGGAAGTGATTCGGCCCGCCGGTGCCGCTGAGCCGGTGGAGCCACATGCTGAGGAACTGCCGCGAGTAGCTGGGGTCCACGTATTCCGCGTTGAGATTCAGCTCGCGCAGACGCTTCTGCCCGGCGGCCCAGCGGAACTGGTGGTCGCTGTTAAAGTCCACGCGGTGCGCGCGCTTCTGGAGGTTCTGCGTGGTGTCGCCTTTTATGCGGATGAAGACGTTGTCGTAGAGTTCGCCGTCGTAGAAGAACGACGCGCGACCGCCGTTGTCGCTGTCTATCGGGCTGCTGTTGTTGAAGGCGTAAGTGCCGGAGACGAAGACGTGGTAAATCTGGAGCTGCGTGGCCGTGTTGTTGATCGCGACGGTGCCGAAATACTGGTCGGAGTCGGTCGTGCTGAGATACTCCGGCGCGGTCGTCTGCACGGCGGTGTTGTCATTGGCAATGATGCGCCAGCGGAGCATCTGGCCCGCGGTGAGGCCGGTCGTCGGGACGCTCGCGGTGAAGACGCCGCCTGCGCCCGCCGTCATGTTCACCACGGTCTCGGTGCCATACATGATGCGCCAGGCGAGTTGCACCGGAGTCGCTGCCGCGAGCGGGCGGAGGCTCGACGTGACGGTGGCATTCACTGTGATCGGCGGGCTGCCCGTGCCGCCGGTCGGACGTGCGACGAGCAGGCCGGGCGAGCCGGTGACGTTCGCGATGAACGGCCCGATGTTCGTGCGAATGCCGCTGTTCGCCGCGCCGGGGGTGGCAATGAGCAGGTAGTTGCCTGACGGGTCGAGCGAGACGCCTTCGAGCGTATGGTGGGCCAGAAAGTTCGCGTCGCTCGTCGTATTGTTCATCGCGTGGACGGCGAGGATATTCGTCCCGGCGACGAGGCCGCCGAGCGAGATGTCCTGCACGCGAGCCCGTGTCGCGAGCGCCGTCGTGGTGGCGGTGGAAGTGTAGGCGGGCGACGCGGGCGCGTTGGACGTGTCCACCTGCGAGCCGTTGAGATACGCGACAAAGCCGTCGTTCACGCGCGAGGTTAGACGCAGTGAGGAAAACGTCGCCGGATTCGACACGGTGAACGGAATGCGGAGAAACGCGCCCGCATTCCCCGGCAGCGCGGCGCTCACGCTGAGTCCCACATCCGCCGCGGCCACCTCCTCGTCCGCGCCGTTGAAGATGGACCCAATCTGCGTGGCGTTCAGCGGCGTGTTATACATCCGCACTTCGTCCAGCAGGCCGTTGTACTTATACCAGAAGGTCGAGCTGGGCGAGTAGCCGAGCGTGACGGGCTGCGCCGCCGGCCACGACCACGCGGTGCCGTGCGTGGTGGAGCCGCTGGCCACGCCATCAATGTAAAATGTGTCTGTGCCGCCCGCCGCCTGATTGTAGACGAACGCGACATGGTGCCACTGGCCGTCGTCCACGCGCGCGTTGGAGTGAAACGAAATCGCGCCGCCGCCCGTCTGGCTGAACAGCTTGCCCGCGTTGGAGTCGGACGGCGCCTTCATCGTCAGCCACGTGCCAAGCGAATCGCGGCGGTTCCAGATGAGCATCCCGCTGGCACCGCTGCCGGCGACCGCGCCGGGCTTCATCCACCACATGATGGTGCCGGTCGTGGAGTTGAAATCCGTGTGCGCCGCCGCATCCACCGTTACGCGCGAACCCACCGACTGATCGAACCTCATGGCCCCGCGGCGCAGCACCGGCGAGGCCTGCGTGTCCGTCGTGGCCGCATCGAACGCGGTGAGATTGTTTGCCCCCACGCCATTCACGCCGTGATGCGCCGCGCCGGAAGTATCCGTCACCAGCGTGGCCGCATCGTTCGCATTGAGGCGCAGTTTCAAATTCGCCGCGCTCACCATCGTTGCCGCCGCCGAACGCCCCGCACCCGTCGTGCCCGCCGTCCACACCGCATCATTGAATGGCTCGGCCGCGCCGCGCCATGTCGCGCCCAGCGCGCTGCCGTTGTTCGCGACCGTGGGCACGAGCGCCTTCACCGGTGCCGACGCATTCACCAGCGTGACGGTAGTCACCGACGGGCCGTAGGAAATGTTCCCCACCTGCTTCGGATAGCCCGCGAACGCCGAAACCACCGTCACCGCGCCGCCCGCCACGTCTTTCGTCACGGCGAGATAGCCGCCTGCGCCTGCGCCGATCTTGAAATTCGTCGCCAGCCGCGGCGACGCCGGCGTGCCCGCGTTGTCCTGCCCCGCCAAAGTCTGCGAAGGCCGGCGATTGCGGTTCGACGCAAAAACGACCATGCGATTCCCCGCCGCGAGCGTCCACGCCGGCAGCGGCCACTTGCGGAGGTTGGCGGATTCGTCGGTGAGATACCAACCGCTGAGATTCACCGTGCCCACGCTGGTGTTCTGAATCTCCAGCCAGTCCTCCTCATTGCCCAGTTCATCCTGCAGCCCGCTGGAATTGCTGGCGAGGAACTCCGTGATCGCCAATTGCGCCCGGGCCGCAGTGCCGAGCGAGAGGAGCAGGATCAGTGCTAGTTTTTTCATGGCAGCTTCTATCGCGTTGAACCTCCCTCCGGTGCTGGAGCGGGCTTTTCCCGTTTGGGGGTGCGTCTCATGGCTTTTCGCGGGTGGTGTCATTGACGGGAACGGGACCGGGGAGAGAGGGGCGGAAGACGGGTGAATTTTCAATGAGCCCGAGCATACGTTCCCCAACCGCCATGCCAAGACATTTTTGGCTGCGGGATTTTGTGATGTCTCGGCGGATTGCTTCGAGCCGGTATCCACGGATGTCAGGTGTATTCCAGGACGAGCGGGCTGCCGGTGCTTTGATCCCAAAGTTCGGGAGTTTCAGTTGGGGATTCGTCGTCGTCGGCTGGGATCCAGGCGCGGATCGCCTGCCACGGAGGCCCGATGGGCTCGAAGGTTTCGATGTCGAACGGTGGATCGGGCGGTGACGGGAGGCTGATGAGTGCTGCTTCGCAGGGTGTCCCAGACCCGTCTCGGAGCGACGGGGCACGGGCCACGAGCGTCAGCGCCGGGTGATGCGGTAGCGGTAGAAGAAGGGGCGGCCGTTGCCGGTATCCACCACGCAGCCTCCGGTGATGGAGGTTAAACTGGGATACTTGAAAACAGGAGCGTTCCCGTTTTCCCAGCGGACGATCTGCTCCCAGACGAAAAGGGATTGCCCGCTCAATTCCAGATACACATTTACATCCGCCGGGATGGCGGGCGGGGCGGGGATTTTGCCGGTGCCGGAGGGCTGGCCGCCGACTGGCTCGATGCGGGTATTGCCGAAGACGTAGGCCACGGCATTGGATACGCCATCGCCGTTCCAGTCGCCGGTGAAGGTGGCGTCTCCCCCGGCGGGGATGTTCGTGCTGGCCCAGAGATCGTAGCCGGAGGGACCGGGTGGAGGCAGTATTTGCGGGATGTAGCCCTGCTGGTTCGAGGGGGCAGGCGAGGCCGCGGTGACGGTGCCGATGACGCCGCCCATGCTGGCGGTGACGGTGATGGCTCCGACTCCGCTGCCCGCGCTGCTGGTGCCGCCGCCGCTGCTGAGGGTATCGGCGGGGATGGTGACGGCGGTGGCTCCGCTGCCGCCGGTGCGGCTGCCGGCCTGCGCCGTGGTGAGCGCCAGCAGCAGGCTGCCAGCGGCGTAGAGGATGAGGCGTGTGTTCATAGTTGTGGCTGGATTGGGTGATGGGTAGGGCGGGCCTCTGGCCTGCCCCGGTGCGGCATCCTGCCGCACCGTTTCGTCGCGGCAGGATGCCGCGACGGGCAGGCGGGACGCCCGCCCTACCCAGGGCTGGTTACGGCTGAGTGATAACGGCGGCAGACGTGCCTCGGACTTCCAAAAGTTTCGCCAGAGCGGCCAGTTGTTTGTCCTGCGCCTTGTCTTTTGAATCGTTGTCCGCGAGAGCGGCTTTGAGCGCAGCGTTTTCTTTTTGCAGGGCGAGCACTTCGGCGGACTTCGCGTCCAGTTGCCGGGACAGTTCCTGGGTGGCGGAGACGTTGAGCATGGCGATGGCGTCGTAGTCCACGGTGCGGAAGTCATTCACCTCGCGGCCATAGACGAAGACTTCGCTGCCGGCGGGTTTGAAATCCGTGCGGAAGGCTCCGTCCTTCACTTCCAGCACCTCGTGGATGCCTTCGCCGCTCTTGTCGTCGAGGAGGCGCACGCGTTCGCCCTTCTTCAGATCAGTCTTCAGGGTCACCCAGCCGTCATGGAACGCGGCTTTCCGGTAAATGTCCGGCACCACATTGGTGTTCCGGTTAACGGCCTGGGGGTAAACTTTCTCCACCTGCTGGGCGATGAGCTTCTTCTGCATTCGTCCGCTGTTGGCCACGGTATCCTTGTAGTTGTAGTCCGTGATCTGGAGCGCGCGCACGGTCTGGAGGTCAGTGGCGCTGTCGGATTGGCCGCGGATGGTCTTGATGCGCTCATCCGAGGAGCAGATGATGTAGGTGCCGGACCAGATTGCCTTGTTAGCGTAGATGGAGACCTCATCCGGGGTTCCGGCATCTGAGACATGAACCGCATTCGAGACTGAGTGTGATTCATCAAGATAGACATATCTCGCCCCGGCCCCTGCCGGATTGTTATTTGGCCCGCCGTTCACTACCAGCCTTGCCTGGGTGGGGGACGCGGTGCCGATGCCAACATTGCCATTATCCGAAGCGGTGAGAACTGCAGTGGTGCCTGTGCGGATGAGTTGGAAGGCACCGCCCGGGAGTTGTGTTCCCTGATTCGCCCGCAGCGTCCACCCGCCCCCCGCGAGTGATGACAGTGCGATCTGAGCCGAGCCGC
>JANOZA010000513.1:0-4447 GCA_031429155.1 Verrucomicrobiota bacterium
GCGGGCGAAAGAGAGGCCGCGCTGTCCCTGGAGCTTCACTTTGCCTTTGTCCTCATCGCGCCCGCCCTGAATGAGCTGCCAGTCATTGCCGACGGGAGTGCGCCGCTGCCAAATCCAGTCCCGTTTGCGCAGAGTCAACTCACGGTTCGCCACTCTCACCAGCGATTTCTCTATGGTCGGGCGCAGCGCATCAAAGAGAGCGATAATCTGCTTCAGGATGCCCTCCACGTCATCGGTGAGCAGTTCCTTGAGACTCTCTTCCTTTGTCCCGGCTTTCGTCAGCGCCTTGCTGAGTTTCACCAGCGTCAGGTTGTTTCCCTTCTCGTCCTTGTCGCTCACCTTGTGCTTCGCTGCGAATTTCCGCAGTCTGGCATCCGCAGCCGTCACGGCTGCCGTGAGTTTCGCATCTATCTCCCCGTAGCCCAGGATTTCATCCACGATGGACACCGTGCGGTCCTTGACCCGGCAACTCCAGCGGTGCAGACGCGACAGCCGGCTCTGCGCCCGGCTGATGATGCGCAGCAGTTCGCCGTTTTGCTCCACATGCGAAAGCTCCTCGTGCGTCTCTCCCAGCCGTGCCTTGCCTTCTTCGCCGCCTAATGTCGCGGCTATGATTTTAGCCTCATCCCATTCCTCCTTTGCAGCGTTGCGCCCGGCGCTACCGTAGAACTCGCTCTTCCGCTTGCCCTTCTCATCCAGTTCCTTCGTCTTCGCATCCTCACCCGGGAGACGAAACATCCCCGCGGCAATCAGCGCCGCTGACCAGTTCCTGCCGCCGGCTTTGCCAAGCTCAAGCAACCGCTCCTTCCGTTTGGTGAAAGCCCCATCCCACCGCGTCTCCAGCAGCGCCCATGCACCGGCATCGCGCTGGCCGAGGTCCACGGACAGGCAGGAGAAACCGTTTTCCTCCACCCGCTTGTGGTTCCACCAAGCCGTCTTGTCATCCGCCTCCGGGGAATTCTCCATGCCCGGCCAGTAAAGATGCAGCCCTGTTTCCAGGGTCTTGGCGCGTGAATTGTAGGTGCCGTTAAACTGGCGATACCAGAGCGCCTGTTTGCCCAGGTGCCCGATCAATTTTTCAGGATCAAGAGTCGCCGGGAAATTCAGCAGCAGTCGCACCGTGCTTACTTCGATCTCCTTCCCCTTTTCCCCGGCCAGAAACGTGCGCACATCCGGCATCAGAGACACCGCGCACTTTTCCAGCGCCGGCATCTCCGGCTCCGGGCACCCCAGCGCCTTCATCATCGGCTGGAGCCAGCGCATACTCTCCGTGCCGCCAGAGAGATCACTGATCTCATCCCGCGCCACCCTGGGCGCAGCGAAGCCAATTTTCGCCCTCACCGGCCGCAGCTTCCCTTCCCATTCATAGGCGATGCTTACCTCCACGGCATTTCCGCCGCTGGCAAACTCGGCACCTTGCTTGCCCGTGATGTCACTGAACATATAGAGCCGCCGCGAAGTACGGGCATGAGCCGGGGTGAAACGGATTGGTTCCGCCAGCCGCTTCTCGTCTTCGTTGACCTCCACCCATTCCCGGTAGGCGGCGATCATATCTTTGGCCCGGCCTCCATGAACTCGCTGCGTCTCCTCGTCCTCTGTCAGCGGCTTCCACAGCGGCCAATACTCTATTCCGCATAGAGTCAGGAACAGGTTCACGTCTCCAATGTCGAATGAATGATCCCGCTGGTACTCCTTCACTATGTCCGTCAGGTTCTGCTCTGTCAGAGCCGCTTTGTGCTTTTCCGCGGCCTCCTGCCAGTCTTTCCTGATGGCCTTGTAGCCCCGCAGTGAACCGCTGTAGATACTGCGGTCCACCCACTGTTCGCCCGTCGCTTTGTTGGCGATGCCATTTTCTCCGAGCAACTTTCTCAGCAACGCAAAGTTGGGGTCTGATTTCAGCCTTGCCGGTTTGTGCCCAGCCTCCTCATCGGGGCCGGCCTGCCAGACGGCATCCTCCTCATTCATATAGCGCAGCCGCCGGGTCGCCTCGCGGAGCAGCGCATTCCGCTCCTCCGTCTTGAGTTTGAATTGATTCACCGTTTTCAGCGCTTCTTTGAAAGCGGCGATGTCATACTCTTTCCAGAGCGGCTGCCCCGGCCCGGCCACTGCCCAGCGCGGAAGACTGGTGAAGGCCGGAAACACAAAGCCCCGCGCCCCGCGCGCCAGCTTGATGGGATCATCCCCCAGCGCCGCAAAATCGAACGTCACCTTCTCCACCACCGCGGCCTTCGTCACGGCATTATCCTTTTTCCGCGCCGACTTCATCACGACTTTCTTTGCCACCGCTTTCTTCGACTTGCCCACAGACAGACTCAGCACCGCCGCTGTGAAGGGCGACGGGAAATGCTGAAACAACAGCGTGGCAAACGTCAGGTCCGGGCTGGCCTTGCGATTCCGTGGCACCTCCAGCGTATCCGGCAGCGCCGCGATACGCGCGCCCATCCCCTGCCATTCCTCCGCGCCTGACGGAAACTTTTGCAGCACCTCCGCCAGCTTTGTCGGCGGCTCAGCCATCAGCTTGAGAAAGTGGCCCACAGCATCCATCAGCCGTCCGCGGGCCTCGGCACCCGTGAAGTTTTTCCCCGGCTGCAACTTCACCGTCCAGGAAAGGTCCATCTCTGCCGCCACGGCACGCAGTTCCACCTCCGAGACCTGCTCCGCGTGCAACGCCGCCGCCAGGCGCGCCAGCCCGCTGGCACTGGCCCGCGCCGTGGCGCTGAAATCCCACGTCGGATTCGCCTTCGGATCACAAAACCGCGGCCAGTAACCCCGGCCCGCTTGCTGAATGTCTCCCTCGATTCGGTCCAGCAACAACTCACCAGCCAAAACCTTCGCCTCGCTGCCGCCTTCACTTCCCTCCACCAAATGCCGGGCCACCCGCGAGAAATCCGCCGTCTCCGGCAGCCCAATCCACTCTGCCACCCGCACCCGCCATTCCTTTGGAGCCGCATTCTCTGTTCCATCCCACGCCACCCGCATCTGCTGTCTCAGCTTATATAAAGGGCGCTCCGCGTCATCCCCCGCCAGAGCCGCCAAACAGAGATGGTAATAGTTCACCGCATCCTGGAATCCCTGATGATGCAGAAACAGCGGCGACTGCAACGTCGAGAGAGCGTCGCCGGTAAGCATCGGCTGCGGAACCGGAGCGATGACTTCCAGTGAAGCCACTTTGCCTTGATAGATGCGGGAGAGAGACATGGCGGTAGGGATAGGTTATGCAGCCAGAGGAAGGTGGCAGACAGGCAAACATTGGCTCAACTGAACAGAAACAGGCAACCACCCTTCACAGAGCGAATCGAATTCAACGATGCGACCGACTTTGATTGTGAAATAGATTGCGAAGGGCACCTGAGCGCCTCCACGCTTCAAGCGGACGACAGCCACACGCTGGCTACTCGAAAGGCTCACGAGTTCATAGTTCAACGGGTGCAAAGCAATTTTACTCTCCACCTTGCACAACAACTCATCTGCAATCTCCGGCAGACCGAGCCTTGCCTTGAGCAATGAATATTGGTCGGACTCGATGGTCCCGTGCGGAGGGTGATTCGTCTTCATGGGTCGCCGCTAATCCAAACTGCGGAGAACGCAAGGAAAATTTACATCTCATCGTATTGGGCCTCAACGTAAGAATCAGTCTTCTGGAAGATTTTGGGGTGAGATCAAACGAAAAGGTTGGTCTATTAGGAAACTTGTTGCCCGGATTGTTATCGATGACCGCCTCAGGCGTTCGCCTGCCCGGGTCCAATGGCGGAGGATGGGTGATGGGTGCCACATGGGCGGGTGAACAATGTCACCAAAGCGGCGGCGTGTCCACCAGACATCCACAATGCCCTGCCGCATTCGGCCCAGCCAGGCGGGAACGTAGCTCGACTTTCCAATTTCGTGTGGAGCCGGCGGGGGAGCAGATACTCGACTTTGCAAAGTCGAGCTACGTCCATTCAGGCGCACCGTTACCGCGGCATGACAATCATCCCCCGCATCCTGAACCAGCCGGTGGTGCTCCCAGAGCAGCTTCTCCCCGGCGGCCCGCGCCACTTTGGCCTCCGCATTCAGCGGCACATAATCCGCCGTCCTGCCGCTGGTGCCGGGCTGAAGGATTTCGACTGTGGAAACACGGCCCTGGTAGATGCGGTTCATGGCGGCGGGGGAGCGGAGTGAAACGTGGCGGGGCTGCCAATCTGTCAGGGACGGAGGCGGGTGGCAAACTGTTTTCTGTCAGTGGATGCGGGTGGCGGACCGGGCGGGCGGAAATATTTTTGAACATCTGTGGCGGCGGGTGGTCTTATGTTTCTGAATAAATAACCTAATGCCCGGCGGGGGAGATGCGTTCTCCGCCCGGTGCCATCATTCTGAACCCTGGACATGACAGAGACGCCGTCAAACGAGCGGCACCCTGGCGGGAGGCCGGGAGGGCACCGGCTGGGGCGGAAGGGCGGGCGGGGGAAAC
>JANOZA010000514.1:0-2426 GCA_031429155.1 Verrucomicrobiota bacterium
CGCGCTTTGGCTGCACCTCGACAGTCAGCGAAATGTTTTCGACCAAAACACCGTGCAGCACTCCGGCGGCGGCGGCGTGCTGATGACGGGCGCGCGGCTAGCCTACATGGACGACACGAAAATTTACACCCCCGGTGCGGCGGCAGCGAAGGTCGCGCCGATACTCAATGAAGTGACGCGCAACACGGTCGAGCATTGCGGTAAGGTGCGCTACTACGGCGGCGGCGTTCACATGGATTCGCGGCCATTTTCCATGAGCATGTCGCCGGGAAATCTCATCGCGCGGAATCATTTCAACGACCTCTCTCGCAACGGCGTTTTCGCGTTCCGCAATCAGGGCGGCAACGTGGTGGAGTATAACCGCATCCACAACGCGATGCAGACGACGATTGACGGCGGCTGCATCCATTTCGCGACGATGAATCACCTCAACGCGCCGAATTTCATCCTCAACAACTGGCTCTACGACATCTGGGGATTCGAGCAAAAGCCCGACGGCAATGTGGTGCGCCGGCTGGCGAATGGCATCTTCCTCGACTGGGACACGAGCAACACGACGGTGCAGGACAACTGGATTTACAACTCGATAGGCGGCTCGGTGAAAACGATTTGGGATAACTGGAATCTTGTCGTCAGTGGCAACCAAAGTTCCGCCACGCCCATCACGCCGCCCTTCGTCGCGGATGTCGGCCCGGCGGGCACGGCGACGCACGGCATCGTGCTCGCGGAAAACAAACTCACCGGCAGCGTCATTCACTACACGCAGAGCGAAAATTTCACGACGACCGGAACGTGGACGCCGGAGACAGCGGTCGGAATTGTCGGGCTGTTTGAGTTCAGTTTTCTCTCCGGCACAGCGGCGGCGCCGTCGCAGGCCATCTACTCGCTGCCCATCAGCGAGCCGGGGAAATATCAAATCTCGCTGCTCTACAAACCCGGCAGCGACAGGGCATCGAACGCGCCCATCACCATCGCACACGCGGGCGGAACGGCCACGGTGCCGTGGAATATGCGCGCGGGCTCCACGCATGGATTCGCGGTCGAGGTGGGCGAGTGGCGATTCGCGCCGGGCGGCACGAATACCGTCACGCTCTCGACGACCGGCACCGATGGCAAAGTCATCGCGGACTCCGTGGCCTTCGTGAAAATCGAAGACACCGCTCCGGCGAAATTCATCCGCAATTTGGCCAACGGCACCGCGCAGCGCATCGTGCTCTACGGCACCAGCCTCACCGCGGGAGGCGCGTGGGTCGGACAACTGCAAAGCGCCGTCGAAGCCGCGTATCCCGGCCTCGCGACGTGGGTGAACAGCGGCGGCTCCGGGCAGGCGTCGAGCTGGGGCGTCACCAATTTGCAGACGAAGGTCATCAACGAAAACCCCGACACCGTCTTCATCGAGTTCTCGATGAACGACGCCGCGGAGACGCTGAACGTCAGCCGCGCGCAGGCCGTGGCGAATCTCACCACGATGGTGAACGGCATCCTCGCCGCGCACCCGACTTGCGAAATCATCCTGCAAATCATGAACCCCGCCGACTGGCAGCCCGGCGACACATTCAACGTGCGCGCCAACCTCGCCGCGTATCAGCAGGACTACCGCACGTTCGCCGCCGCGAACGGCCTGCGTTGCATTGACCACGCGCCCGCGTTCGCCGCGCTGCTCGAAAAAGGCAGCGCCGCGTATCGCGTGCATGTGCCCGACGGCATTCACCCGAGCGCGAACGGCTGGTCGCTTTTCATGACGCCGGTGCTCGTGCAGGCGCTCGGCCTTTCCACGCAGCCGGGCGTCGTGCCGCAGACCATCATTGATAACACGCACGCCGCGCCCGCGATGGTGTTCACCGGCGCGTGGACGACCAGTTCCGCCAGCCCCGGATTCCACGGCGCGAACTACGCGCATGACAACAACGCCGACAAAGGCACGAAGTCCGCCGTCTTCACGCCGGAGTTTCTGCAAGCCGGGACGTATCCCGTTTTCCTCCGCTGGGCCGCGGACACGAACCGCGCGACGAATGTCCCCGTCACCGTCAATCACAGCGGCGGCGCGAGCAACTTCACCATCAACCAGCGCAACGCCAGTGGCTGGTATAAACTTGGCGATTTTCCTTTTGCCGCAGGCACGACGGGGAATGTGACCATCGGCACCACCGGCACGAACGGCTACGTCGTCGCCGATGCCGCCGGGTTCGGCGCGACGCCGGTCAGCGCGCCCGAAGTGCGCCTTCGCATGGACAACGCCCGCGCCGCCGAGCCGGTCGCCGTCGGTGCCGCTGCGAGGAAAAGTACCATCACCGTCTGGGTGCCCGAGCCAGCCGCGAGCGACATCACCGTGGCGCTCAGCTATCCCGCAGCCGCCGCGGTGTCCGGCTTCGATTACGCGCCGCTGCCGGGCTTCATCACCATCCCTGCCGGGCAAACTTCGGCGA
>JANOZA010000515.1:0-2288 GCA_031429155.1 Verrucomicrobiota bacterium
TCCCGCACATTCCACCACATACCCTGCAAGGTAGCAGGTCATGTGGCTGTGGTCTTGGCAATGACCATCAAGGGCCTCTGCTGCGCACAGAGACCTTTCGGCTGTCCTGTAAAAGTTGTCGGCCATGTGGAGTAGTCGCGATCGCACTGACTTTGACGCTTGGCCCAGGGAATGCGAACGACAATTGTTCAGGAACACTACAGCCGGAACCACGCCAGCGTTTAGTCGCTGCGGAGGCTGAAAGTGGTTTTCTCCATAGTAATCTTGGGCTGCGGTCACTTCACCATTCTCATTAGCAAATTCTTGCTCTCCACGCTTTCGCCGACTTTGGCGCAAATTTCGGTCACGGTGCCGTCGGCGGGGGCTCTGATGGCGGCGGACATCCTAATGGCTTCCAACGTAAGCAGGGTTTCGCCTTCCTTCATTTTTGCTCTGCTTCCAATTTCCGGGCCTCGGCGGCGATGGAATCTATCGTGTCGCCCTCCAGCCACTGCCAGCGGTCGCGGGTGTAGTCGCCGCTGCCGTTTTCGTACTGCCGGAAGAACAGGAGGTAGTCCACTGGCCCAAGCTCGCGGGCGAGGATGGAGTGGGCCTTGCGGTTGATTTGATGGAGGGTGCTCATGGGGTTTGCTCTTTGATCCAGGCGAGTGGATTGGCGACGCGGACGGTGAGGACAGTGGCATTCCTTAGGGCAAAGTTCAAGAGTCTGTCGTCCGTGGTCAGGAGGCAATCCGCGTTGCCGGCCTCGGCTGCGGCGACATGGAGGGCATCGTAAGTGCGCAATCCGAGTGATTCCAGATGGTGCGCCCGCGCCTCAATCGCCTCCGAAGCTTTGGCAATGCTGGCGAGGCGCTGGAGGCAGTGGAGCACCTCTGTCTGGTGCTCCATGTCAGGATTCTTCCTGACTTCGACGAGAAGATAACTGCTGGCCAGTAGTTGGTGCAGGCCATCCTCAATTTGCCTGAGGATTTCAACCACAGCGATCGTCTCCATACGGACACGATATTGCGACTGGTCGTCCAGTGGGCGATTCAGGCAGCAGTTGTCGAGGAACAGCTTCATGGCTTGCATTCACTTCACCATCCGCATCAGCAAATCCTTGCTCTCCACGCTCTCGCCGACTTTGGCGCAGATTTCCTGGACGGTGCCGTCGGCGGGGGCGCTGATGGCGGCGAACATTTTCATGGCTTCGAGGGTGAGCAGGGTTTCGCCTTCCTTCACTTTCTGGCCGATGCTGACGGCGATGCTGGCGACCATGCCGGGCATGGGGGCGCCGATTTGGGTGGGGTCGGCGGGGTCGGCTTTGGCACGGGTGACGGCTGATTTGGCGAGTATCGCATTCGCGACGGTGGTGTGGCGCGGGTAGCCGTTGAGTTCAAATATGGCGGTCTGCTGACCTAGCTGGTCGGGCTCGGTGAGATTGACGAGGCGGACGAAGAGGGTTTTGCCTTCTTCGAGCTGGACGTTGATCTCCTCTTTGATTTGGAGGCCGTAGTAATAGGCGGGCGTGGGGAGGACGCTGACATCGCCGTAGCTGCGGCGGAAGTCGGCGAACTTGAGGAAGACGTCGGGATACATGAGGTAGCTCCAGACATCGTCCTCGGTGGGGTCTTTTTTGAGCTTCGTCTTCAACTCGGCGCGGACGTCTTCGAGCTTGACCTTGGCGGCGTGGAGACCGGGGCGGCCTTTGATTCTAATGCCGGAGCCGGGGACGGCTCCGGCGGCAGGCGTGACGCCCGCCCTACCCTTGCCGCAGATGGCGTCGGCGAGGGCGTTCCATTTCTTCCACGAGTCTTTGGCTTCCGCGGCGGTGAGGCCGTAGAAGGGTTCGCCGAGCCAGCCTTCGAACATGCTGGTCACGTCCTTGCTCCACTTCGTGCCCTGGAGGTTGATGATGTCGTTGGGTTTCACGCCGCGGGCGACGCATTCGATGGCGAGGTCGCCGACGACTTTGCTGCTGGGCGTGACTTTGATGATGTCGCCGCAGAGTTGGTTTACCTCAGCGTAGGCGCGCGCAATTTCGGGCCAGCGCGTGGCCATGCCCATGCCGGCGGCTTGTTCCTTGAGGTTCGTGTATTGGCCGCCGGGCATCTCGTGGAGATAGACTTCGGCTGTGCAGTTGTGTTCGCTGGTGTCGAACGGCTTTTAATAGGGGCGCACGGCGGCACAGTAGTCGGTGTATTCCTGGTGCGCGGCGGTGTCTATGCCAGTATCGCGCGGCGTGTGCTGGAGAGCGGCGACGATGCTGTTCAGGTTCGGCTGGGAGGTGCCGCCGCTCATGCTGGCGA
>JANOZA010000516.1:0-11305 GCA_031429155.1 Verrucomicrobiota bacterium
GACGGTGACTTTCTCCCCCGGCGCAGCCCAGCCCCAAACCCGGATCGGCTTGTCGCGTTGAACGACCATGTTCGACTGGAAGAGATTGTGAACGCACAAGCCACTGCCGATCGCGGGAGTGTCTATGCGGTCCTTGCCCTCTTCCAGCTTCTCCGCAGCTTTTGTCGGTGCCGCGATGATGAGTGCCCCGAGCAGCAGCGTGAGGATGAGTTTCATGGATGCTATTTGGTTAAGTTAATTCAACCCTGTTGGGTCTCCGATGAGACAGGGATTCAACGGGAAAATCTACTCATGGCCACTCCAGCTCCAGAAGAGTCACTCCCTGACGTGCGAGCTTGAAGCTGATTCTCGTGGTCTCGTTTTCAGACTTCACCTCGGTTTTGTCGGAGGCTGGGGCGAGTTGGCTGGCTATTTCCATGAGGCGGATTTGCTCGCGGGTGGGCAATTCCGGGGAGCCGAGCGCTTGCCAGGCCATGAAAGAGTTCGAATGGGCGTCATCGATGAGGGTGCGGGTGAGTTCGGGGTTGCCGAGGGGTGTGCCTTTGAGGTCGAGGGTGATGGCGGCATCCAGGCCGCGGACATCGTCGTCGTGATAGTGCCAAGCAAGGATGGTGATGCGTTTGCCGTCACGTGCAGCGAGGGCAGAGACGTCGGGCTTTTCGCGGACGCCTGTTTTAACGAGGTCATCGAGAGGCACGGCTCCATCGCTTTGCACGGGGAGACGGTCGCCGCTCATGCGCGCGAACATGCGGAAGACATTCATGATGGGCTTGTTGATGCCGTTGGTGGCGAGTGAGCGGAAACCTGCGAAGTAGGGCTGGTCCTCGAACTCGAAGGACCATGTCAGTGCGCCTTCGAGATTCACGCCATGCTTGGCAGCGAGGTCGAGCTTGCGCGGGAAGATGGCGGCGGTGTAGCTGGAAAACATCGGGCCGTTGCGATAGTCGCGATCAGCGCCCTTGCATGCTGCGCAGCCATCGGGATCGGATTCGCCGATGATGATGGGTGTGTTTTTCAATTGCGGGCGTTTGGCGATCGTCGCGAACGCTCCGTCGATGTCGCGGAGATGATTCGCGATGCCCATGCGCACATGTCCATCCACGTGCTTGGGGCTGCCCTTGGCGTGGAAGGATATAAAGTCCAAAGGGGTGCCCTTCTCGCCGCTGGCGTGATTGGTGCCCGTGGCGCAGTGATTGAGGAAGGCGGCCAGGAAGTCGTTGCCACTGCCGTTGGCGACGTCGGGCCCGCCGACCTTCGCCCCTGGAATGGCAAGACGCACCGCATGGATGGCGTGGTCGTGCAGCTTGAAGAACTCGTCCCGCGTGCCCTTCCAATAGTCGATGTTCGGCTCGTTCCAGGTCTGCCAATACCAGCGCAGCACTTCGTCGTTGCCGTAGCGTTCGGCGCAATGCTTCGCCCATTGAAAGACCAGCTCTTCCCACTTGGCGTAGTCCTTGGGCGGATAGGCCCAGCCGCCAAACAGCTCTTCATACTTCGCGTCCGGGAAGCGATGCCGATACGGCTCCGGCTTCACCGAGAGCGCCTGAGGCATGAAGCCGATCTGCACATACGGTCGCACTCCATTCTCGCGGTAGGTATCAAAGATGCGGTCCACGATGGTCCAATCATAGACTGGATTTCCTGCGGCATCTTCCGTGTAGGCGTTGGTTGATCCCCATTTCAGACCGTGCTCGCCCTTGCCGGTGGTGAGCAAATTATGCGTGCGGAAAAACACCTCGCCCTTCTTCAGTTCACCGAGTTCACCCAGCAACTCGCTGCCGTGCTTCATGT
Organism: Verrucomicrobiota bacterium; assembly: GCA_031429155.1. Classification (GTDB taxonomy): domain Bacteria; phylum Verrucomicrobiota; class Verrucomicrobiia; order Verrucomicrobiales; family V1-33; genus V1-33. Next base: position 1,792 of record JANOZA010000516.1, read on the forward strand.
TGGCGTAGTTGGGCTCATCTGCGCCAAAGAAGCGCCAGATCGGCTTCAGCGGGCCGCTGGGCTTTGCGGCATCGATTTGGATATGCACCGGAATGGTCTTTACCACGGGCGCAGGCAGCGTGCCTTCATACACACGCACATAATCCACCACGAACGCATCTTCCTTGGTCGGGTCCTTTTCCCATTTGTCGGTGGCTCCCGCCCACGCTGCGGCTTCGCAGCTCAGCTTCAGGTAGCCAGGCTTTTGACATGGCCCTCTGGACGGCGTCCTGCCGTTGTCTTTGCCCCCAAGGCCGATCAAATCCGTGCGACCAACTTCACGTCCGTCGAAGAAGGCCACGTAGTATTTCTCGTCCCAATACATGCCAAAGCGATGGAACTCGCCATCCGCGAGTTCGGGAGTTGGATCAAGTTTGATGCCCGTGGCGTTGTGTTCTTTGCCATAGCCGTTCCAATGAAAATTCATGCCGTAGCGCGGCACATTGGACTGTTGAAAACTCTCCAGAATATCCGCCTCAATCCCCTCGCGAGTGTCGGGACTGTTGAGATTTCCGCACATCATCCAGAACGCGGCCCAGTAGTCGGACTTCATGTTCTTGGGCAACTTCGCCCGCGCTTCAAAGTAGCCATAGCGCTGCGCAAACATCGTCTGCTTCGGATCATAGTCCTTCCGTGTCCGCACGGCCGCGCAGTCGTAGCGCAGCACGGGATCGTTGCTTAGACGGATGCCAAGATGCAGCGCACCATCACTCACCGTGGCCAACGACGTCACCCAGCGGCAACTGCCTTGACGCGGCATCTCAGGCGACTGCCATTTCGTGGTATCTAGTTTCTCGCCATCGAACTCATCGCTGAAGGTGAGTTTGAATTGGCTCAGGTCCAACTCCGGCGTTCCAACCGGAGCGGCGGGTGGGTCAGGCGGGGCGGTGGGAGCCTGGCCGTAGGAACAGGGTGCGCTCAGGAGACCCAGGAGGAGAGTTAGTGGTTTGATCATGGGTAAGGTTCGGCGTGCTCCGGGTGGCAGCCGGGGCGCTTCATTTGGAGATCTTTAGGTTTGCAGGGTGGGGAAGAGTTCAGTTGCCAGCATAGTTCCGGAACTACGGTAGGCGGGGTGACGTTTCGCTTATTCGAAAGGATAAAACTTCCCGGCTCCGGCGCGGCTGTGGATTCACCCTCCGGCGGCTCCGGCGGATCAATCCAGGTGAATGATGCCGCGCTCGATGGCGAGGGTGGCGGCGCGGGTGCGGTCCACGGCTCCCAGTTTTTCGAGGATTTTCCTAACATGCAGTTTGACCAGGGGTTCGCTGAGAAGCATGGCATCGGCAATTTCCTTGTTGGCGCGGCCTTCCACGATGTGGCGGAGGATTTCCAATTCGCGGGGGATAAGCGGGGCGCGGCGTTCGCGCGCTTCGATTTTGCTTTTGATCCCGGGCGCATAGACCCGGTCGCCCGCATGGACGCGGCGGATGGCGGAAAGGACATCGGCGCGGGTGGCGTCCTTGGTCAGGTAGCCAAAGACGCCTGCCTTTTCCGCGCGGTAAACATCCTCCTCGCCGTCATAGGCGGATAGCATAATGATGCGGGCCTTGGGGAACTCGCGGAGAATGGCCACCACGGCTTCGGCCCCGCTTTGACCCGGCAGCCGGTAGTCCATGGTCACGACATCAGGCCGGTGCCGGCGGAACTGGGCGAGGGCTTCCGCGGCATCCTCCGCTTCGGCGACAACTTGCATGTCAGGCTCACCATTGATAGGAACGGTCAGGCCAAGGCGGGCCATGAAGTGGTCGTCCACGATTAGAACGTTGATGGCATTTCGTTTCATTGGATCGTAAGAATGACTTGGGTGCCGGTGCCGGGATGACTCTGGAGTTCCAGCACCGCACCGATGCGGCGGGCCCGTTCCCTCATGCCAACGAGGCCGAGATGGGTGCCGTCGGATTTGATGCCGCCGGGCGAAAAGCCGATCCCATCATCCTTGACCTCAATGCGGACCGCGGGCTGGGAGTAGTCCAGGGTGACGCCGATGTTTTTGGCGTGGGAATGGCGGGCGGCATTGGCCACAGCCTCCTGAGTGATGCGCAACATTTCGTGCTCGCAGCGGATTGGCAGCCGGCGCAGGATGCCGGTGGTTTCGAGGGAGAACTGGGCTCCGCCGCTTTGCGCGAGAGGAGGCAGAAATTCCTCAAACGCCGCCGGCAAACCGCCGGCTTCCAGCGCGACCGAGCGCAGGTCGCGGATGGTCGTGCGACTCTCATCCCGGCAGTGGCGCAACATGCGTTGCGCGAGGTTCAGCCGTGCGCCGACGTCCGGCTTTTCCTGGAGCCGGGAGGTAGCGTCCTCCACGATCATGGAGACGCCCATGAGTTGCTGCTCCAGGGTGTCATGCCAGTCGCGCGCGATGCGCTGGCGTTCTTCCAGGACGGTTTCGCGGGTGAGTTTGAGGCGGATGATTTCTGTCTGGCGGGAGACCCGCCGTTTCAGCAGGAAGGCCCATGCGCTAACGGCGGCGGCGAGCAGCCCCAGTCCTCCTACCAGGGCGAGCAGGCGGCGGATGGTCCACCAGGGAGGTCTTTCCAAAATGGTGATATCGCTGAGCCCGCGCAACTGCATCCCGAAGCCATCGATCCAATTCGAGCGTGAAAAGTAGCGGGAGGGATGGATTTCCAGCAATCCGACCAACTGCAACTGACACCCTGGCTCAAGGTCCTCCGGCAGAGCAACGGCGAGGCGTTTGTCGACCATCGCATCAAAGGTTTCCGGGCCGGAGCGGCATTGGAGGATCAGGCCCTGCGTGCTATCCCGTATGGCCAGCAGTTCGGCCCGGGTGCGGACGAGTTCGTGATGCAGCCGGGTCGTCAGGGGTTCTTTGGCATCGAAGGCGATGGGCTGCGGGGGCGGCCCCTCGTTGATTTTGCGCAACTCGCTGGCCCGCAGCGCCGGGCGCAGCAGTTCCAGAGAGGGAAAGCCCTCCGCCTCGATTTCATCGCCTGGTTTCAGCGGCAGCGGTTGGGCGGTGAGGACCCGCAGAGTGCCACTGGCATCGCGCAGGTAGACGGCTTCGCCTTCGATCCGGTGGGTGACCACGCCCTGCACGCGGACGCGGGTTCCGATTTCCGATCCCAGGGTCAGCAACGAGGTGGCGGAGGTGCGTCCGGCCGCAGGCTCCGGCTTCCCTCCCAGCGGAGTCACGTGCTGGAGGGATGGCAGGAAGAGGAGCCGCCGGGTCATCTGCCGTTCGTCATTGAAGGTGCCGGCCGCGATGCCGCGCACCCTCACTTTTTGCCCCAGCAGATGCCATGGGAGGGTAGGAGTGGCCAGCTTTTCCACCGGCAAAAAAGCCGGAATGACCCAGCCCTGCACGCTGATATCAAGGCTCGGCCCACCCTCACGGAAACTGCTGCCCTCCACGCGCCCCTCAATTTCCAGCCACTGCGCATCCGCCTCCGTGCTGAAGATCGCGTCGCCCTCCAGCCGCTGGGGTTCCGGTTCCATCCCCGGGCCCAATAACTGGAATCCGGAAACTTCCACGATGGAACGGAAATCCCCCGCGTTGGTTACCCCGTCAAATTGATAGAGCTGCCCCCGCTGCAGCCTGTCTCCAAGGAGCTTTAGGGGAATCAGAGCGAAACAACCCGCCTTGCCATCATGAATGAAAAACGTGGAGCGGAAGCGGTCATCCACCAGCAGGACCGCTTTGATTTGCACTGCTTGTTTGCCGGCCGCCGCCGCCGGTGACAGCGCCAGAACTTCCGGAATACCCGCCAACGGCGCGGCCCCCAAACCGGAAACCGGAAGGCACAGCAGGGTAAAATGGAGCAGCAGTTTCAACTTCGGCACCTGTAATGAAGCCTTCCCGAAACGGGAACGGAATTTTTCATCCGGTCGGATAAGAGACGGCGGGGAGATCACGGGGAATAGATTCCGATGGGGTTGTCCCGTGCCCACGATCATCAACCCATCATCGACATGATTTCATTGCGTCAACCATGCCTTCGCCTCCGCGGCATAACGGCCAGTCGCTGATGGCTCCCTGAACGATTCCGCCTCCGTGCAAAAGTAAAACGCCCGCCAGGATCACCGGCGGGCGTTCAAATTGGTCAATCCAGCAGGGATGGCTACCGGCGGCGGCGCAGCATCAGGCCGAGGAGGCCGAGACCGGCAAAGGTGGCGCTGGCCGGCTCAGGAACAACTTCACTCAAAACGAAGCCGTTCATCTGCCCCTGTGAAGTTGGAAAGACCGAGCCGATTTGAAGCTGGCCCAGGGCATTGCTCGTGACATTGGCGACAAAGGAGAAGTTGTTGTTGGAGGTCATCACCGGGCTGGTGGTGTCATTCGTGATAGTGCCGAGCAGGACATTGGAGCCGCTGCTCATGTCATACCATTCCGAGACCTCGTTGTCGGCGCCGCTGCCGACATCAATGGCCCACAGTTGCAGGCTGTAAGTGGTCAGCGGAGTCAGTCCACTGATACGCAGGGACTCCAGGGGGCTGCCGCTGGTATTGCCTTGGTTAATGCGGGTGACGAGGTCGCGCAGCAGATCGCCGTAAACGAAGGATCCGGTATCAAGTGGTGCAGCGCGATCCCGCCCGCTGACACCGCGATTTCCAGCGTCCACGTTAGCTGGAAAAACGGAGACGGTGTAAGCCCCAAAGGTGGCTGTTTCAGTGACTCCAGGATCACGGTTGGTACCGGTGACTTCGAAGGTGCTGAATCCAGGCTCTGTCAGGTGGGAACCGGCGTCCAAACGACCGAAGTCCACAGAGAGGACTGCCGCACGGGAACTGCTGACAGTCGCAAGGCCAGCCAGTGAGATGAGTAAAATAGCGTTTTTCATAAGTGTCGGGTGCATGGCTGGAGGTGGAATTTCGCGGAGTTTTAACCGAAGAAACTCCGGCAGTGCAACAAAAACTTCACTTTTTTCACTGAGGAATTGACCCCGGGCGCCAGTGCCGGGTAAAACCATTTTTCCCGGCTCGCACCCCGCCGGCGTCCTCTCCCGCCTCTCCCTTATGACCACTCAGCTCCTTCGCTCCCTCGCGCTCACCTGCTGCGCCCTCATGGCCTGTCTGCACACCGCTGGTGCCGCCGTTCAGATCAATGAGTTCATGGTGGACAACCCCGGCCAGCCCAATGACCCGAACGCGAAGCTCGACATGGACCTCAACAGCCCGGGCTGGCTGGAGTTATACAACAACGGTGCCACCACCGTGGACCTTACCGGCTGGGCTCTTTCGGACGATCCGCTCGTCCCCGGGAAATGGGTCTTCGCCGCCCCCGTCGCGCCAGCCACGGTGCCGACAACCATCGCGGCCAACAACTACAAACTCGTCTTCTGCGGCGGCCTGGAGCGGAACATCGCCAATGTCGAGCCGCACACCACTTTCAGCCTCGACGACGGCGGCTACGTGCTGCTCAGCCAGCCCGATGGCATGGGGGGCTGGACTGTCGTCAGCCAGTTCGGGGTGCCCGCCGCCGGCATGACGCCTGCCGCACCGTATCCGAATCAGCGCAAGGCCGTGAGCTACGGATACCCTGTCAACAACAGCGCCGCCGCTCCCGTGTTCTTTGAAAGCGACACGCCGGGCGTGGCCAACGGAGCCAACGGCGTCGCGGCGTTTTGCAAAGACACGCTCTTCAGCGTGGACCGCGGCTTCTACGACGCACCGTTCGCGCTCACCATCTCGTGCTCCACACCGGGTGCGACCATTGCTTACACGGTGAATGGCAACCTCCCGTCGCCGACGAGCGGCACCCAGGTTCCCGCTGTGGATGCCGTGAGCACGCCCGTGGCGACCATCAACGTCACCGGCACCACTATTATTAGAGCACGCGCGTGGAAGGCCGGCCTCGGCATGTCGAACGTGGACACGCAGACTTTTCTCTTCGCCGCTCAGGTGCTCACGCAGACCGGTCCGCTGCCCAGCATGGGGCTCACGACAAATGACACGCATCCCTGGGGCACCACCGGCGGCAGCGTCCGCGTGCCCGCCGGTCCTGACTGGGCCGTGGAAACCGGCGCCACGCAGTATCCAAACGTCGCCAACCGCCTCACTGCCGACGACCTCAAGCGCCTGCCCGTCGTCTCGGTCGTCACCGCGTGGCGCGAAGCTTTTGGCCCGAACTCCGCCGCGCCGGACTACGCCGCCACGCCCATCGCGAACCGCGGCTTCTACGTCGGCTCGGAAATCGGTGTCGCTCAGGAAGGCGCGGACCGCTATTGCTCGCTGGAGTATATCAATCCCGACAAAGACCCCGCCAATCCCAACGCCCACCGCGCCACCATCAACGACCCGTGGATCAACAAAGGCTTCCAGATTGACGGCAATGTCCACATCTTCGGCGGCACCAGCCAGCAGCGGTGGAAAAGTTACAAGCTCTCGATGCGCTTCAAAGCTCAGGAGGACGTGAACTTCCCCCTCTATGGCGACGACGCCAGCGCCAGCCAGGACACGCTCATCCTTGATGCCCGGCTCAATCAGTCATGGAACCACGGCACCGACGGCACTCAGCGCAGTCGCGCAGACTACACGCGCGACCACGTCATGTCCGACCTCCAAAATAACATGGGCGGGCTCAGCACCCATGCGCAGCCCGTGCATTATTTTCTCAATGGCCTCTACTGGGGTCTCTACATTCTCCATGAGAAGCCCGACGCCAAATGCATGGCCGACTACCGCGGCGGAGATAAGAGCGACTGGGACGTCTTCAAACACAGCGCCGCCGCCAGCGTGGACGGCAACGATATTTACGGTCTCACCGTCGCCAGCGGCCTCCTCAATCCCTCCCTCCCGCTCGGCAGCTCTGCCGACGCCAGCTTCCGCAACTGCACGTCGCTCAAGAACTACGAGGACATGCTCGACCTCCTCGGCCTCGGCCGTGTCGCGCCGAATCCCGTGCCTGTCATCACCACCCAGGCCGCGCTCGAAGCCGCCGCCACGAGGATAGACATCCCCGACTACATGGACTACATCCTGCTCAACTGCGTGGCCTCCAACTCCGACTGGCCGCACAAAAACTACTACGCCAGCTACAAGCGCACCGACCCGAATGCCAAATGGCGCTGGCACTCATGGGATGCCGAGCACGTCTTCCGCGTCGAGAGTGAGAACACCTTCACCCAGGGCAACTGGGCCGGCGACGGCGATGCCACCAGCCGCGGCCCCGGTGCCATCATGCGCAAGCTCGCGCAAAACTCCGAGTTCCGTCTTTGGTTTGCCGACCGCGCCCACAAGCGCCTCTTCAACAACGGCGCGCTCAGCACGTCCGCGCTCGTGGCGACCTTCACCAAACGCCTCAACGAAATAGACCCGTTCGGCATCCGCGGCGAATCCGCCCGCTGGGGCGATGGCCGGAGCACCGCCGGCCAGCCGTATTCCTACACCACCAACAGCCCGTTCACCACGCCCACCTTCACCGCGGAAAGAACCCGCATCCTCAACACCATCCTCCCCGCCCGCGGCAGCCTCACTGCCGCCAGCAACAGCGCCCTCGCCAACCTCAAAGCCTTCGCCGGCGGTGCGCTCTATCCCAACGTTGCCGCACCTGAATTTCGCAACAACGTTACCGACACCGTCCAGCATGGCGGCATGGTCCCCGCGAACTTCACGCTGAAAATCGTCAACAACGCCGCGGGCAGCACTTTATACTATACCCTCGACGGCAGTGATCCCCGCACTGCATGGACCGGCGTTGCGAATCCCGCCGCTCTCACCTCCACCACGCCCTTCGTGCTTGGATCGTCGAAGACCGTCAAAGCCCGCGTCCTCAGCGGTGCCACCTGGTCCGCGCTCAACGAAGCATTCTTCTCCGCAGGCACCGAACCCGCCAGCGCGGCGAACCTCGTCGTGAGCGAACTCAACTATCGCCCCGCCGTAGCCTCCGCCGCAGAAATCGCCGCCGGCTTCACGCAGCGCAGCAGGTTTGAATACGTCGAGCTGCTGAACATCGGCGCCAATGGCGTGAACCTCGAAGGCGTGCGTTTCGGTGCGGGCCTCGACTACACCTTCACCGCTGCCAGCGCCGTGCGCGAACTTGCCCCGGGTGAGCGTGTCCTCATCGCCGCCAACAAGGCCGCCTTCGACCTCCGCTACGGAGCTGGTAAACCCGTCGCCGGCCTCTTCGCCTTCGGCAGCAACCTCGACGACAGCGGGGAGCAACTCCAGCTTTTCGCCGCCGGCGGCAGCCTCATCAGAGACTTTGCCTACAACGACAAAGCCCCGTGGCCCGCCGCTGCCGACGGTCTCGGCTGGTCGCTGGTCCTCATCAAGCCACAGACCAATCCCAACCACAGCATCGCTCAGAACTGGCGTCCTTCCGCTCTCACCGGCGGCAACCCCGGCACCGGCGACACCGCCAGCTACGCCGCATGGAAAACCGCCAACGGCATTACCGACGACTACGCCGACGACGACAAGGACGGCACCCCCAACTGCGAGGAATACTTTTACAAGACCAACCCCGCCTCCGCCGCCAGCCGCCCCTGCTTCACCGGCAGCGTCCAGGCCCTCAGCGTGGACCCCGGCCCCGGCCTGCCGCCCGTGCCCGGCGACTTCCTCACGCTCACCTTCGACCGCGACCCTGCCGCCGAGGAGGTCACCTACATTCCTCAGATCAGCACCGACCTTGCCAACTGGTCCAACAGCATGGCCGACCTCCTTCGCGTCAGTGTCACACCCAATCCCGATGGCACCCAGACCGAACTCTGGCGCAGCACCGTCCCTTTCCCCGGCGACCAGCGCCGCTATGGCCGCGTCCGCATCACAGTGCCGTGAGATAAAGTGCGACGACAGGCGGGAAGGTGATCAACACTTCGCCGACTTGGGCTTCTTGCCGATGGCACCGCGGGCTTCGACTTTCTTGATCTGCTCGGGGGCGAACGGAATATTGCCGCACTTGCCGGACGGCGCGACGGCGATCTTGCCGATGCTACAGGCGGTTTCGAGGGCAAGCTTGTGGACGGTGAGGCGGGCGAAAGCCGGGCTCCGCAGGGTGCCGGGCAGGCTTCCGTGCCCGCGGGACTCGGCTAAATTCGGTTCAATCGCTGTTTTCGGGTTTATCAATGGCGGCACCGAACTTGTGCCAGTCCCGGAATCCACCGCCGTCCTCTCCGCGCTGAGCTTGATAGGAATCGTGGCCGTCCGGGAACTCCGCCGGGGAGCCAAGTGACACATGGAAAAAGCTGACAGTCTGCTGTAGAATGATCAGAAGAGTTACGATGGTTTTCATGATGTGACCAGAAACTCCAGCGCTAGGGAGCCAATGGTTTGATTTGGACGAAGGGATTGCCGAACATGAGAATGCCGGAAACGATGTCGCCGGGGACGTGATCGCCCTTCACGAATTGAGCCTCTGCTTTTTGTTTGGTTTTGAAATAGGCTTGTCCAAAGCAGTCCCCTGCGGCCAATCCATCGTAGATGGCCTCCTGATCATAGACCATTCCTGTGCGAACCTGAGCGACAACCGCTTGCCCGATGTTTCCTCCAAACGCGAAACTCATGGCAATGTTCGGACTGG
>JANOZA010000517.1:0-8146 GCA_031429155.1 Verrucomicrobiota bacterium
GGAGCAGGTGACGGAGTTCGTCTTCGAGGTCGTCGGGTTGCGCGAGGGTGGACGCGACTTCCTGGCGCAGCATCTCGCCGAATCGGCGGCGCAGGCGGTGGAGATCCAGTTTGATTTGAGGTTCCGACACACCGGCGGATACCGCGACGGCGGCCAAAGGTTGCAGACCATTTCCGCCGGGCAGTCCCGGGCGCAGAAGATCAAAGAGCGCCGCCTTGCCGCGCCCGTCGTAACTTTCCCGCAGCCGCGCGAACACCGCCGCCAGTACTGCTGCCGCCCATTCGCGATCGTAAAGCGCGTCCGCCGCGTCCTCCGGTGCGGGCACGTCGCCGGCGCTCTCCAGGTCCACCATTTCCACGCCGCCGCCGCGCTTGAGCCGTTCGCCGCGCTGCCATGCATTCACAAAGAAATGCCGCAGCGACTGCTTCAGGTACGAACGCAGCCGGCCCTGCGCGGGATCAAGCCGCGCCAGATTCTCCGGCGTCGCCCATTTGAAAAAGAACTCCTGCGCCAGGTCTTCCGCGTCCTGGTCCCCTGCGCCTAGAAAACGGAGGAATTTCCGCGCCGGCTGCCAATACCGCGCGCACACCTCCGACATCGCGGCCCGCGCCTTCTCAGGCTCGCCCGACTCCACCGCTGCCGCCACGCGGCTCCACGCAGTCGGCGGGAACAGGCCGCCGGCTTCGTGTGAGGGTGGAATGCTAAGATCACTCATTTTCGCGCCGCCAGTTTTAGCCGCGTCACTGGATATGGGAACGAAAAACTGTGCCCTGCTGTTCCTGTCGCAACGGCAGCTTGCGAACGGTTGCATGGAGGCTGGGGTTGAAACTGCCGCGGCCACTGCTTTCTGGCAGCCACCGACTTGGCGTTGCCAGTGTAGGCTGATGCTTCATGTAAGCCAGGATGAAACCTGACCCGCAGATTCCGCCGAAAGACGGGAAGCGCGCTCCTTCCCGCCTCCGGCGGTGGGTGCGACGGCTGCTGTGGACCGGCTTCTGGCTGCTGCTGGTGCTCGTCGTCTTCCACCGGCCCATTTTGCGCTTCGCCCTGCAGCGAGGCGCACCGATCTTCGGGAAGTCCGGCGGCATGGATGTGAAGTGGGATGTGGACGGATCCGTAGTTGGCGGAATTGATCTGAAAGGCGTGAACATTACGGGGGACGCCAAGTCCCCGCTGCAAAAGCTGACGGCCGCGCGCATCATGGCGGACTACAGCCTGTGGGACTTCATGCAGAAGGGGCCCGGACAGTTCGTGCGCGAAGTGGTCCTGGAGGAAGTGGACCTTGTGCTGGACACGACGAAGTTCCCGCCGCCGCCGGAGAAAAAGAACACGGAGCCTGCGCCGCCGCCAAAGGTGACGCTGCCAAAGCTGCGGTTCCAGAACGTGAGTGCCCGCGTGATTCTTCCGGATGGCGAGGTGGTGCTGCGCGGGCTGAACTTCTCTTTGGAACCAGGCGGCAGTGGGGTGTTTGAGTTCAATGACCTGAAACTGCCGGGAAATCTGCCTGCGATGCAGAACGTGAAGGGCACGACTCTGGCGGAGGCGGCAAAGATCACACTGAAGTCGCTGCAACTGATGCCGGAAGTGAAAGTGGACGAGCTAAGCGTGGACTTGAATGAATTGGAGAAACGTAAGCTGGCCTTCAACGCAGCGATCACAGTGCCGGGCGGCACGGTAAGCGATTCCATCGCCGCTGGCGGAGGGAATCAGCGGGCAACCGTCGGCAGCGGCGAAGTGAAATTCGCCGGCTCACTGGAGTCCTTCGACAAATCGCCGGTGCTCCATGCGACGGCCACGCTCGCTCATTTAACGCCGGCGTCACTCCAGCCGTGGGTGAAGTTGCCGCCGGAGCTGAACTGGAGCGTTCCCGAAATCAAAGTGTCCGTCAGTGGCGATGTGAATTCGCCGCGCACCCTGAAAGCCACGCTCACCGCGACGGCAGCCGGCATCACTGCAGCGAATGTGCGCGTGGACGCAGTGCAGCTCGACGCCGCGCTGGATGGCGGCATCTTCACCCTGCGGAGGTTCGACGCCGCGACGAAAGACAACCACATCATCGCCACGGCGACGGCGCAGATGCCGGAGACCTGGGAGGCTGTGGCAAGAATTGCCGTGAAGGCCGACGCCGACGTGAACGCGCCTCAACTTGCCGCATTCTTCACCAAAGACGCGCCCCTCACCGGCGCGCTGACAGGCAAGCTCAACGCCACACTTTCCAGCGGCGCACTGACGCTGGCGCAGGCAAATCTGCGGGGCTCGCATTGGCTCGTGCAGGGCGTGCCGGTGGAGTCAGTGGAACTCACGGCGACGAGTGACGGCAAGCTGGTAAAGCTGGTAAAAGCAAAGGCTCTGCTCGACTCACAGAACACCATGGAGGCCAGCGGCACGCTCGGGCTGGACGACGCGCAGGCGGTGCAGGCAACGTGGAGCATGGACCTGCCGAATCTGGAGCGGCTGGCGAAGTTCACCGGTCAGAAAGACACACCGGGGCCGGACGGTGGATGGTTGAAGGGCACGGGCAGCATCACGGGATCGCTCGCGGACTGGCAGCGTCAGGATTTCTCAAAGACGACCGCGGAAGCGAAGCTGGATGCGAGCAATATCGCGTGGAAAAAAGGCCGCATGGAGTCGCTGGCGCTGGATGCGACCGTGGATTCGGGTCGCGCCGTGCTGCGGAACTTCGCAGCGGTAGTGAACGGGAAAAACAGACTCACCGCGACCGGCAGCGGCGCACTGGCGGCGCCGTTCGAGTTCACGGCGAAGGTGGACGGCGATCTCAGTCAACTCACGGACCTCAACGGCTGGATGGAATCGCTCGGCGTGCAGAAGTTGCTCGGCGGCAAAGCCGTGGTGCAGTGGCAGGGCGGCGGAACGGCGGAGAATTTCTCCATCACCGGCGGGGGATCGGTGCAGGTGGATGGCTTCAAAATGGACGGCATGAAGGAAGCCGCGACGCTCTCTTTGAAAACGGCACACAGCGGCCAGCGCGCAGACATCACGGTGCTGGAGGCTTCGCTCGGCGATCTGAAACTTTCAGCACCGTGCGTGGTGACGGACAAGCTGTTCGCCATTCCCGCTATCACCGTGACGGCCGGCAAACTTACGCCGGTGACGGGCCGCGTGATGGTGCCGCTGGATTTCACACAGCCGGACTTGATCGCCGCGAACGGCAGTCTGGATGTGTCGCTCAATGTGAAAGACTGGAACCTCGGCGAAGCCGTGCGCGCCGCTGGACTGAAGTTTTCGGTGAGTGGTAAACTGGACGCCGACGTGAAGATCACCGGCACGATGCAGAATCCAGCCGCGGACATCGGGCTGAATCTACAAAAAGTCAGCAGCACGGAAATGAAGCAGAAAATTGCCCCCACCGACGCGACGGTGAAGATCAATTTGAAGGACCGGAAACTGTCGCTGAATGCGGAGGTCACGCAGAAGCCTCTGCAAACGCTGCGCGCCGTTGCCAGCGCGCCCATGGACGTGCAGGCGCTCATCAGGAATCCGGAATCACTGAAGGCGATACCGCTCGACGCGAACGTGGCGCTGCCGGATTCCGATCTCAACGCGCTGCGCCCCTTCATTGATGGTGTGGCCGGCATGAAGGGGAATCTCGGCCTAACGGCGAGAGTCAGCGGGACGGTCGGCAAGCCGAACATCACCGGCGAATTTCACGCGCTCGCGCCGGCCATCACTTTCAAAAAGGATGACGTGCCGGATGCGCGGAATGTGAAATTGCGCCTGCGCTTCGACGGGACACGCATCTTCATCGAAGAGGCCGGAGCGATGCTCGCAGGCGGCACCGTCGGTGCGCGCGGCAGTGTGGACTGGACGGACACCGGGAATCCCAAAATTGACGCCACGCTCACGGCGCGCGAGGCCCTGGTGCTGCGCGATGATTCGATCTCCATGCGCGCCGATGCCGACATCACCTGCCGCGGCACGCTCCAGCAGGCGACGGTCGCCGGCAAAGTGGAACTGGTGCGCGGCCGGGTTTTTAAGGAGATCGAATTCCTGCCGCTTTCCCTGCCGAATCAACTCCCGCCCGCGCCGCCGTCCGTGACGGTTGGCAGCAATGAACCGCCCGCACTGCCGCCGCCGTTCGATAGGTGGAACTTCAACGTGGACATCATCACCCGCGATCCCGTGCGGCTTCTGGGCAACGTGTTGAATGGCGGAGTGACGAGTGACCTGCACGTGCGCGGCACCGGCGCGAAGCTGGTGCTGGAGGGCAAGGCTTCACTCAAGGACGCGCGGGTGCGCCTGCCGTTCAGCCGGCTCACGATCTCGCGCGGCGATGTCATTTTCAGCAAGGATAAGCCGTTCCAGCCGACACTGGATGTGCAGGGAGACTCGTTCGTGAACGGGTATCAGGTGACGTTGAATGCCTACGGCTCAGCGCTAGATCCAAAGATTCGCTTCACGAGCAGCCCGCCACTGCCGGAGGGGGAAATCGCAGCACTCCTCGCCACCGGCACCACCAGCGGTGACCTCAAAGGTTCAGAGGGCGAGGCCGCGAACCGTGCAGCATTCCTGCTCGTGAGCCAGATGTACCGGAAGCTTTTCCGGAAAGGCGCACTGGCCAAAGAGAGCGACGAACCACCGCGGTTGTCGTTCAGCTTCTCCCCGCTCAACAGCAGCAGCGGCGCGGGCCGCAGCTTCTCCGCTGTGTACGAAATTAACAAAAACCTCCAGGCGACCGGTGCCATGAGCCAGCGCGGTTCATTCCGCGGGTTGTTGTACTACCTGATCCGTTTCCGATGAGCGCGCGTGGTCACAATTCATCAGCCCCAACGGGGCCAAATGAGAAAGCCCGAGGCAACGCCCCGGGTCATGTCACCATGATGGATCAAGCCCTGAAAGGGCGGGATAAATGCGCGTGGACCACGGTTTGTCACGCCCTTTCAGGGCTTGGATTCTTTGTGCGGCGATACCCGGGGCGTGGCCCCGGGCTGTCACATTACGCCCCGTTGGGGCTGCTCGTGCTGCTGGTTATGTGCTTTACGTTGACACTCCACGCGGCGAATAAGCCGGACTCGCGGGTGGTGGCACGTCACGGCCTCAAGGTCCGGGTGGCGGGGGCTTCCGACGATGCGTGGAAAACGATGCGCGGCATCGTGGACCTCCAGCTTTCGCTCGTGAATGATTCTGCGCCCACGCCGCCGCTGGCGGACGATCTCGCGTTCTTTATTCGCAAGGAATACCTCAAACTCGGCTATCCCGCAGCGCAGGTGGCGTGGGATATCGCTGGTGATGAAATCGTGCTCACCGCCACCGAGGGCGACGCCGAGAGCATTGGCGAGACGACTTTCACCGGCACCAAAGCGGCGACGCAGGAGGAGATGCGCGACTACCTGCTCTCGCCGACCAAAGAACGCCGGGGCTCGCTGGGCAAGAATGCGCCGCTGGTGGAGGCGGAGATTGTTTCCGGTGCGGGACTGGTTGAGCGATTGCTGGAATCGCGGGGGTTTCTCAGCGCGCTGGTGAGCGAGCCGGAGTTTATTCGTAACGCGGGCAAGCCGACGGACATTCGCATCGCCATAACCGAAGGGCCGCAATCGCTTTTCGGCGAAGTGTATATCAATGGCACGCTGCCGTCGGAAGCGGAGCCGGTGCGCATGGAGGCGACGGCGCTCAAAGGCCAACCCTACAGCGAAGTGCGCATGGAGGAAATGCGCGGCAAGGTGCAGTCGAAGTGTCAGGCTGCGGGACATTTCAAAGCAAAAGTCACCGCCAGTTCGAGACCGAATAAGAACGGTGGCGCGGTGCCGGTCATCCTCGCGGTAGAGCCGGGGCCAGTGTACTTCGTTTCCAAAGTGAACGTCTCGGAGGAGTTTTCCAAAGGCGCGCAGCGGATCATCAATGCGGGCTTCCGCCCAGCGGAGGAAAAACAGTGGGACACCGCAGACTTAGAACTCATGCAGCGGCGCATCATGGACAGCGGCGTCTTTTCGCTCATGGAAGTGAATCCGGCGAACGTGCTTGAACGGGAGGCGAGGCTGGACCTCGCCGTTAGCGGAAAGGAGACGCAGCGGCGCACGCTGGGAGTTTTTGGCGGCTACGAGACACTGAAGGGCGCGATCCTCGGTGTCGAGTGGCGGCATGTGAACTTCGCCGACACCGGCAACACCCTGCGGCTGCGCGTGGGCTATGAGGCCGAGGGCTATGAAGGCAGCGTGCGCTGGATTGATCCTGCCATTTTGAATTCCGCGTGGACTTCCGACACCGAACTCTCCGCGCAGACGGTGTCCCTCTACGACTATACGCACAACTCCGTGCGGCTGCGCAGCGCGCTCTCGCGTCAGTATAGCAAGAGCCTCGCCGTGAGCGTGCATGGTTACATTTCCAGCGACACGGCCAGCAGCAGCGCGCTGACTCCGGAGGAGCTGGGGCCTTCATCCTACAGCCAAATGGCGTTCGGGGGCACCGTAAGCTATGATCGCCGCGACAGTCCCATTCTGCCGCGCAAAGGCTGGATGACGAGTCTGAGCATGGAAACCGGCATGGCCGACATCAGCTATCTGCGCACCGATTTCCGCATCTCCTACTATCGGCCCATCACGAGCCACTTCCGCTTCGCTGCCAACTGGCAGGCAGCGTCCATCGCCACATCGGGCGGTGCGGAGAGTCTGCCGATAGATGCCCGCCTTTTCAACGGAGGGGCCAGCACCGTGCGCAGTTTCCCGGAGCGGGAACTCGGACCCATTTCCGCCAGCGGCACGCCTCTGGGCGGCACCCTCATGCACGCGGCGAATATTGAATTCTCCTACGAAGTCATGGATAGCCTGGAAGTCGCCGTCTTCGCTGATGCCGGCAGTTTGAGCCGAGCAGACGACACGCTCTTCGCCGTGCCGGAAGACTTGCGCTACGCCGTGGGCATGGGTGTGCGCTACATGCTGCCCGTCGGCCCGCTCCGCGTGGACTATGGCTTCAATCCTGATAAGCGGGCGGGAGAGCCGGCGGGAGCGCTGCATATCACCTTCGGATTCGCGTTTTAGCGCGGCGGGTTGCAATCAGGAATCAGGGCGCTATGACGGCATCCTCATGCTTTCGTTTTCCACCTGCTGGAACAGCAGCCGACATACGGATGGGGAGGCCGTCGTGGATGAAATTCTCGCGCTCGGCTTTGATACCATCGAGATCAGCCACGGGCTGAAGGTATCGCTGCTGCCAGGTATCCGGAAGGCATTCGCGGACGGCCGCGTCAAAGTGAGCGGCATTCACAACTTCTGTCCGTCGCCGGTGGAGGTGATGATAGATGCGCCGGACTGCTATGAATTCACCAGCCACCGCCGGCACGAACGGGAACGGGCGCTGGCGCTCACGCTGAAAACGGTGGAGTTCGCCGCGGAGTTTGCGTCGAAGTATGTCGTCCTCCATCTCGGCACCGTGCCGATGACAAAGATGACGAAGGAGCTGACGCAAATGGTCGCTGCCGGGCTGCAATACACGCCGGAGTATGTGAGGCGGAAGTTGAAGATGGTGAAGATTCGCGAGTCGCTCAGCCGCCTCTATTGCGGACGCGCACGTGAGGCATTGAAGGCCATCGCCGAGGTCGCGGAGCGCGTGGGCGTCCCTGTCGCGGTGGAGAGCCGCAGCAGCTACGAACAAGTGCCCAGCGAGCGGGAGATGCTGCCGCTCCTCCAGGATTTCCCCGCGCCGTGGGTCGGCTACTGGCATGACTTCGGGCATGTGGAGCTCAAGGCAAATCTCGGACTGCTGGATCACTACGAGTGGCTCTCCAGCGCGGCGCCGAGGCTGCTCGGCTGTCACCTGCACGACGTCCAATGGCCGGAACGCGATCACCGCGTGCCCTTCCAGGGCAGTGTGGACTACGACCGCCTGCTGCCGCTGATCCCCCCGAAGAAGCCCATCATCTGGGAACTGAGCCCGAGCCGCAAAGCCGAGGACATCATCATGGCCCGTCAGATTTGGCAGGCGAAATACCCAACATGGAGCTAATCCCCTTCCCCTCCTTCCTGTGCGTGAACTGATCCGTTTCCTTCGCCAGAATGACCTGCGCACGATCCTTGCCGCACTCCACAGCCGCGAGGTGCATCCCGTCATTCAATTCTTCAAATACGCCGTCTGCGGCGTGTGCGCGACGGCAGTTCACATGACGGTCTTTTTCCTGAGCGCCAGGTTTTTGATC
>JANOZA010000518.1:0-5399 GCA_031429155.1 Verrucomicrobiota bacterium
GGACACTTTGTTGTTGATAGGTTCGCCGCCGTCCCATGTGCGGTTATCGGCGGTGAGTGTGGTGGCCGCCGACAGCGTTAGCAGTGCGGCTAGGTGCGGGATGGTGATATGGAGCGGGTTCATGGAGGTAGTGAGTTGGAGTTGCTGCGTGGTGATGATGCGGGCGGCGCGTGCTTTCCGCGATAGTCGCACCGGCTTACCGGCATCGCCCGAACGGGTGAGGCGCGCGTAGTGCGGAAAGGCTATGGCATCGGAAAGATCATTGCTCTGCGGCCTGCCGAACTCTTCGCCGCCCCGGAATTCGCGGGGATCCACCGTCGCCGTCAGGCGCTCCGCAGAAAGGCCGCGGTGAGTTTCCTGAATACAAAAAGGCGCTCCCTGCTTAACAAGGAGCGCGCGCTGAATGGAGGGGAACCGATGCAGCCTCGGAATTGTCGGGGGCTGCGTGGCGGAAAGTATGGCAGGTCTCAGTCAGGCTCAAAGATGCTGCGAAGCGCGATGAGGGCGGCGGAAAGATGCCGGCTTACCCATGCGGTGGATTTGCCGAAACGGGATGCGAGTTCCACGCCACTGCGGCCTTCGAGAAAGTGCAGGCGGATGAGCGCAGCAGCGGCGGGGTCGCGGGACTCCAGCATTGCGAGAGCCTCATGGATCGCGGCGCGGATGAATGAAGTGGCGTCCGCAGGGATTTCCCCGGCGTCCTCCAGCGGCACGGCACTGAAGAGGTCCGGACGGCGGGCGACGCTCAGCTTCCGCAGTTCATCGATGAGCGTGCGCTGCATCACGGTGCGCATGAGCCCTGTGAATTGAGCCGGATGCTTCCTGATGTGCGCAGGCGGACGGCTACAGAGGCGCTCCACCGCCATGTGGAGCAGGTCAGCGGGCTGCATGGCATGAGCAGCGGTATGCCCGGCGAGGAGCAGCGCGGCATGGCGCAAGAGCGAGTGATAGAGCTGCGTGGTCAGTGTGTTCATGGGGGTGAAGTGTTGTCGAGAGTGTGCGCCGAAATTGTGAAGGCCGCTATAAGCCTATGGGAGTATAGTGGTGCGCCGGTCTTCACTGGGCCGGACGGCGGTGGGACCGGCGGGCACCGCGGCGCATTCCGGTTCTCGCCTCTATTTCGCCAGCGGGACCACCGCTTCCACTTTGAAGAAGCGGCGCGGGCCGGCGGCATGCGCCTGGATGCGTGTGGTGGTGTCTCCGGCATCAGGTGTCAGGAGCAGGCTGTTCACCCAGGAGGCGAGGTCGGTGCCGTGTGCGATGCGGTAGAGGCGCGTGGGGCGGCTCGTCCAGGTGAGCGTGCTGGCGGTGGCGCCGCGCTGGAAACTGAGGATGTCGAGTTTGTCCAAAGGGTTCGTGGGGCTGGTGTCGGCGTGGTATTCCGCCAGATCGCTCGCGCCGTCGCCGTCGGAGTCGCCGGTGGCGCTGAGGACCGCGAGGGTGCCGGCGAATTGCCTTTCCCAATGGTCGGAGAGGCCGTCGGTGTCGGTGTCGGGGGCGCACATGGAGCCGGTTGTCAGAAGGCCGGTGCCGAGGGTGATCCAGCCGAGATTGGAGGCCCAGGCATAGCCGGTGAATGCGCCGGTGAGCAGACTGAAGCGCGGGCGGCTGGTATCGGCGGGCGCGGCCCAGCCGAAGTTGATCCAGCCGCAGTTGGCGCTCCAGGCGAGGCCGCTGAGGTTGCCGGCTCCGTCGTGGTTCACGCCGGAGTCGGTGCCGGTGGTGTTGCTGTAGCGGATGCTGTCGCCGGGCGTGCCGTCGCCAAAGTTGATCCAGCCGCAGTTGGCGCTCCAGGCGTAGCCGAAGAGATGCGTGTCGGTGACGACGATGCCGTCGCCGGGCGCGGGCCGGTTGGGGCGCAGTTCGATCCAGTCGGTGTTCCCGTCCCAGGCGCAGCTTTCGGCTCCGAAGGTGGAAGTCTGGGCGCGGGCGGCGGCAGTGGAGAGAACAACAGTGATGAAAAGGCGCAGTGGTTTCATGGAGTGAGGATTTTTGGCTGATGTCGGATTCCGCAGGTTGCGGGAAGAGGGTGATGCTGGATGACAGCCTGCTGAGTTCATGGCGCGGCGAAGGGCGAGCGGACGGCGTATTTCAGGTTGTCGTTCGCGTCGTCGAGGTAGCTGATGGCGGGCTGGCCGCCGGGGGTGAAGGCCAGCGAGGGGTAACTGCCCACGAAGCCCGTGTTGTCCACGTTGCTCAGCGTCCAGGTGCTGCCGTTGAAGACCGCGTAATTGAGGTCGCCGTTGGTCTCGTCGAAGTAGCTGATGGCGGGCTGGCCGCCGGGGGTGAAGGCCAGGGAGCTGGAACTGCCCACCAGGCCCGCGCTGTCCACGGTGGCAAAGCTCCATGGGAGTGCCCCCGTCGTCTGGCCGATGCTCAGAAGCAGATTGGTGAGGCTCTGGTTCTGCGTCTGCAGTCCGGTGACCTGTGTCTGGAGCCCTGCGTTCTGCGTCTCCAGCACGCCAATCTTGTCCCAGATCTCCTGGAGCGAGTGCATGGTTGGCGCGGGAGCACCAGCAGGCGGAGTGAGCGGCCCCTGGGCGAGGGCTGTCTCGCCGGCAAACAACGCGAGTGAGATACAAATGACGCTGGCGATGGGCAGTGAAGATCGGGAGCGGGAGGATGAGGCAGCAGGTGCGGAAGTGGTTTTCATGGCAGTGGTTGTGTGAGTATTCTTCCTGGAATCAGATATGGGTGTGGATTTGGTTGAATGGGTGGCTGTCGTGCGCTGGCGGCTCACTGGGCCGGACAGCGGTAGAAGCGGCGGGGAAAGTTGGGCGCTGCGGCGTCTGTGAATTGCATCCTGCCGCTGCCGTTGGCCGTGACGGGGCCGAGGTCGGTCCATGTCAGCAGGTCGGTGCTGGCTTCTTTGCGGTAAATGCGGCCCGCGTCGCCCGTGCCGGTGATGGCCATTGCACCGTTAGGCTGGCGGACGATGGTGGTCAGCCTTGCCGGGTCCGCCTTGCGGGTCAGGACCACATCGTTGCCGCCGGCACCTCCCTGATAGGTGATTTGCCAGACGGCATCGCCGGCGACGAAGCGCGCACCTTCGGGCAGATTCTGGAAAGTGCCGCTGACAGGACCGGCGTCGAAATTGTCTATGATGCGGAAGGTCGCGCCCACGCCGGCATCATAGGTCGGAACCACATCCAGGGCGCAGCCGGCGAGCGTCACGGGGCCATGGGCTTCGATCTGGCCATACTCGGCGCCGGGCATGGGTCCCCGGATGTCGGTGCGGAAGACGGAGCCGTTGCTCAGACTTAGTGATTCGCATCTCACTCCGTCCGCGGCGGTGGCCAGCCAGGTCACACGCAGGAGGCCACCGGTGTTGACGACATCTCCGAGGCTGGCATCGAAGGCAGTCACCTCTCCCGCGGCATGGATTATCACAGTGCTGTCAGGCTGATTGTTCCGCAGGATGACACGCCCGCCCAGGACGTCAGTGTCTCCTCCGAAGACATTGTCTCCGTGCATGACGAGCGTGCCTCCGCCTTTCTTGGTGATGCCCGCAGCGGAGCTGAACGCAGCGACACTGGCATACACGCTCAGAAATTTTCCTTCTGCGATGGTGAAGTCACGGCTCACAGGCCCCAGCGAGATGGACCCGCCCAGCGTGGCCGGTTCCGTCGCCGTGGCTGGGACCGTGACCGACCCGCCGAGGACGAGGTGGGTGGTGCCGCCAGCTCCGCCATTACCGCCATAAACGCTGCCGCCCGTCATGGTGAGCGGCCCGATTGTCTCCGTGTCATCGCTGGCGAAAAGGAAGGAGTCGCTGTGCACCGTCACCGGGCTGGTGTCGGGAATCTGTCCTGGCCGGTCAACATAGACGTAGCCGCCCTGCGCCGCGCCGAGCTGTCCGATAACGAGGGCTCCGCCGATGGCCGGGCCGGTTTCTTTGTCCAGATGCACGATGCCTTCCAGCACTGTGGTCGGACCGGTAAAGGAGTTCGTGGACGGCCCGCAGAGCCGCGTGGTGCCTGTGCCGTCGAAGGTGAACCCTCCCACACCAGAGTTGGGGTTGTAGAGCAGAAGCTCCGTGCCGGTGTGGCTATAGACGCGATGGTCGCTGGTCAGAATCAGCGGGTAGTAGAAAAGAACCTGCGGGCAGATGCTGGCAAGGCTGTAACCTGAAGCCTGGGGTTTCAACAGGATGGCACCCTCGCCGCGAATTCCGATTTGATAGTTCGCCGCGCCGCTGAAGGTCAGCTTGTCCACCTGGAGTGAATCAATGTCGCTCGTGGTGCTGAAGTCCAGCGCGCCTGGACCGAAGGCGAGTTCCAAAAAGCCGGCTTCACCCGGAACGGGAGCGCCTCCGGCAGACCAGTTGGCGTCTGCGCTCCAGTATGTGTAGGCGGCACCGCCCCGCCAGACGTGATAGCCGGCGGACGCGGATGATGTGAGCGCGGCATGGCCGGCGGCGATGAGGAGAAGGAGTGGAAGTGTTTTCATGGAGTGTGTGAGTCAGGGTTCAGAGCAGGCGCACCCGGTAGAACCGGCGCAGGACGCCGGGGGCTTCGGTGAATGTGAAGGCGAACCCGCCGGTGACGGGAGCGGCGGTGGCGGACTCGAGCACGGTCCAGACTGTGAGGTCGGAGGATGCCTCGAAGGCATATGTCAGGCCGGGCACGCCGTGGCCTGTCAGGTTCACCGTCGTCGGACCCGTGCCGGGGCCGCCGGGGCCGTCGGCAGTGGTGATGGACGAGTCGTCAATCACCGGCGCGGGCGGAAGCGAGGTCTGGGTGATGACGGCGTCATTCCCGGTGCCGCCGGTGTAGGAGATGGTGAACTGCGTGCCGTCCGTGCTGGTCAGGGTCGCGCCCTGCGGAAGAGAGCGAAAGGTTCCGATGATGGCATCCGCGCCGTCGTTCTTGATGATCATGAATTGGGTGCCGATGGGGGAAGCAAAGGCCATGCGCAGTTTGGGCAGGGCGTTGCCGAGGGAGACGAGGCCGTTCACTTCCAGTTGGGAATAGTTAGTGCCGGCGTCGGTGCCGGCGAACTCCATCCAGAATCCCGTGCCCGAGTTGAAGGTCGCGCCGCTGCATTTCAGCCGCGCGAGTCCGGGACCGAACACGCCGTCGCTGCCGGGAGCGACGATGCCGTCAGTGGAGGTGATCGCGCCGGTCTGGCCGTGGCCATTGAGGAAGCCGCCGGCATTCACGGTCGCGGCACTGCCGGTCTGCACTCCGTGGATGAAAAGATGGCCGGCATTGACCACGCACTTGCCGGAGCAGGTGTTAGGCCCGGTGAGCGACATGCGCCCGCCGCCTTGCTTGATCAGCGCGGTGGTGCCGATGCCGCTGAGGACGCCGGAGAAGGTGGTATCGGCGCCATTGCCGCCGGTGGTGAGCGTGGAGAGGTCCACCTGGACTTGGCCGTCGCCGGCCAGCGAGCCGATG
>JANOZA010000519.1:0-4211 GCA_031429155.1 Verrucomicrobiota bacterium
GAGGAAGCCGCGCCCGTCGAACTTCGTCGTCCATTGCTGGCCCGGATTGCGCGCCTGCCAGCCGCCTTCCACGGGCGCGAACGCGTGCCGCCCCGCCTCATACGCCGCGCGGATGCTCTGCCAGTCGGACTTCGCCAGTCCATCCGGCACGGCGTCAGGATCGTGGGGTTGAGTGGAGCCACCGGCATGGAGACAGACAGCAGTCAGGGCGATGACAAGGCAGGTGATTCTTGTGCGCATGGTGCGTCAGATTACACAGGCGCGCAGGAACGGCAAGTCTGCGGGCTGCGGGCGGGCGGGCGTGCCGGCTCCGGCGGGAAATCCCATTCCCCGCCGCGCCATTCTTCCGTCCGCCTGGAAGACTATTGCTCGCCGGGACGGGAATCATTCTTCCGAACCGGAAACTCATACAGATGAGGACAGGAATCATCCTTCCGAACTGGACTCTCCCCCACTGCCGGACAGGAACCATTCTTCCGAACGGGACTCTCCCCAACTACCGGACGGGAACCATCCTTCCGAACCGGACTCTCCCCGACTGCCGGACAGGAATCATCCTTCCGAACCGGACTCTTCCCAACTACCGGACGGGAATCATTCTTCCGAACAGAACTCTCCCCAACCGCCGGACAGGAATCATTCTTCCGACACTGAGACTCCTGTCCGGCAGGACGGGAATGGTTCCTCCGAATCAGAGCTTCATTTTGCCCAAAAACCGCCCGCGGCGGGGGAAAAGAAGGCTTCCAGGCCGGCGGAAATGATAATTTGCAGGCCGGGGGAGGCGCGGGCAGGTTGCGCAGCTATGGAAACGTCCGCTCCCGCTGCTCCACCGCCGGTGCCCGTACCGGTTTTGCCCGAAGACAAGATCTATAAGCTGCTCAGCGATCCTGGCCGGCGCCGCATCCTGCTCCGGCTTTCCGATGGCCGGAGTTATTCCGCCGGGGACCTGGTCATGGCCGGCCCGCTGCGTCAGGATGCCATGCGCAAGCAGCTCGATGCGTTGAAATCGGCAGGCATTTTGAGGTCCACGCTCGACCCGCGCTACCGCCGCCGCCACGTCTATACGCTGGTGCCAGGTATCGTGCAGCGCAAGACAGACGCGGGCTGGGAGATGGATTTCGGCTGCTGCGTGATGCGGTGGAAGTGAGCACTCCCAGTTGAGAGAGAGCGCCTGATGAAGGGCATTCTCCGGATCCGCGCCGGTCGGGCAGGTGCCCTCACTCTTTGGCAGGAGGCGCGGGTGCAGGTGGCGGCTTGCCGCCAGGGGGCGCGGCGGGGATTTCGACCTCCACGGTCTGCTCCACTTCATGCTTGCCAGGTTCGCCCGGGACCAGGCGGTCCTTTTTCGTGACGAGGAATTGATCCGGTGTGGCGAGGATCACCTGGGGGACACCGCGGAAGAGAGCAATGAGGCCGCGCAGTCTAACTTCGTCTCCGGGAAGGATGGACTTCAGTGGATCCACGCCGGGAAAAACGGCGGCGACTTTCTCCGCCTGGCAGATGGCGTAGAGGGCGGTGTCTTCAAAACGAAGCAGGACGTGGTTGAGCTTTTCCATGCGCTCCACGGACTTCACCGTGGCATTGACGTGTACCTTTTGCTTTTCTTTGACGCACTCGGCGATCAGCTCATCGGTGGGCGGAATGACGCGGTGGCCATCCCGGTAAAACTTTGTGCCGGGCCGGGGCACGGTGCCGCTCTCACCGGGAGTGACGGCCGGCGCGGGCTTGGCGACGGCAGGCGGCACATCTGTCCAGGTGAGCCAGTCCTTCGCCTCCAGGCGAATGCGCGGCACGGAGCGGTCCCGCGCAGTGATGCGCCCGGCTACTTCAAAGCGTCGGCCGGGGGCGAAGATGATGCGCAGTGCGGCGGCGCGGTCGCTGCCGGCGGGGAAGGATAGAAAGCGGTCCGGGATTTCGATGAGCAGTCCGCTCTCCGCCGGGTGGAGGTAGATCGCCTCCATATCCTTGACGTCCGTGAAGGAGGCGACGGTGCCGCTGAAACGCGCCAGCTTGTTCAGACCCGTCTGGACATTCTCCGGCGTGATGGGTTTCACCTCCAGCTTCACGAGATCCTCCGGCGTCACCGGTTTCACCTCAGGCTGCGCTTTGGTGAGCTTGCCGCCGGATTTCTTGATGACGCTGGCCAGAGCGGGCGGAGGATTCGACTTCACGGTGTGGACGTAGAGCTTCACCTTGTTTTTGGTGAGGAGCGACTCGAGTTCGCGGATGCCGTGCGGCTCCACCTGGTCGTCAAAGTCGCAAAACCAGTACACGGCATCCACTTCCATGAGTTCGATCATGCTGCGGAAAGCACCGAGCACGCCGTGCTGCCAGGCGTGCATGTGGTAGTGAATATCCGTCTGCGGGATCTGCGGGAGAAACCATTTGGAGTCGAAGGGGTTCCGCTCCTCCAGCATGGTGACGTAGTACCACTCGGCATACGGTCCCCAGTGTTTGTTGGAGGTCTCAAGGTGGCAGCCGTTGACCTCCACGAAACGGGCGGCGGCAAAGCGGCTGCTGATTTCCTCGCGCACTGCCGGCAGGGACGGCCTCATGCTGGGGCTGTTGTCGAGGATGACGCCGAGATTCCGCGCCTGCACATCCATCTCGTAAATGAACGCCTGCACTTCCGCCGGCAGGGGCACGTCCTTGCGCCCGCCCGGATACTTTTTGTTCCATTCCGCCGCCGCCGGCTTTTCCGCCGCCGCGAGGGCCTTGCGTGCCACTTCGAGTTCCTTGAGGCCGCGGGCGATCCAGCGTGTGGTGGGAACTTCTCCCATGCGGCCCTCGATAAACGCGCGCCACTCCGCGACCGTCTTTTCATCGCCGGCAGTGGATGAATCCAGAAACGGCAGTTCCACAGCGGGAGCCTTGGCACCTTCCGCAGTGAGCCGGGCAACGCGGTCCTCGACCTCCGCCTTCATTCTGGTCAAAAACTGCATCGCCCGGTCCGCCCGCTCTCCGGCCTCCCATTTGCCTCCGGTTTTTTCCCGGGCATGTGCCGGAGCCAGCAAGACGAATACAGCCGCGATGCAGAGCCGGCGGGCCGCCGAACGGAGGGGAGTGGGCGCGATCATGGAACCCGCTATGGCAGAAATCCTTGCCGCTGCCACGGAAAAACGTGGAGGCATCGGCGCTGCCACGGGCATTTACTTCACGGCGATGATCTGCCACCGCGTGCGGAAGAAGAGCGGGCCGGCAGCGATGGCCGGGCTGGCCATGCTCGGCTCGCCGAGGTCGTTTTCCGCCACTCGCTCGAACTTATCCGCCGCGCGGACGACGACGACGCGGCCGTTTTCGGCGGTCCAGTAAATGATTCGATGCTTCCTTCAAACCCTCCGCGCCTCCCGTGATGACCGCTGCCGCAAAAGAAGAGCCGACGATGGAGTCCGGTAAACAACTCATCACCACCCTCGGCTGTCTCGCCTGCCGCAGCATTGTTGTGAAAATGGAAGGCATGAAAGGCCCGACGTGGAAAGACCTCTTCGGGTCCGAGGACGAACTGACCACCGGCAAGAATTACACCGCCGACGCCGCGCACCTCCGCGAGTCCACCCTCGATCCCGCGAAAAAATCCACGAAAGCTTCGCCAGCGCCGATGTCGGAATGCCCCCGTATGCCGGCATCCTCTCTGATTCGCAGTTGGAGTCCGTCATCCTTTATCTGCGCAGTCTCTCCAGCCGGCAAGGGAAGTCCCGTTTGATGGGATACCTGGCAAGCCTTTGACACGCCACCATGGCTCCTTTAGCCCGCACTGGCGACCCGGGCAGATCAGGCTGCGGTCTGCGCGGGCAGCAATAACAGTTTGACCCGCCAGCAATCCGCAGGAAAGTGCGGGATATGGCAAATCTTACTCAAGGGAATACAGGTCCTGAAGTGCGGACTCTGCAAACGGCGCTAAACCAACAGCTGTTCCCCCGCCCCAATCTTAGGGTGGACGGCGTTTTCGGGCCACTCACCCGCACCGCCGTGGTCGCTTTTCAGCGGCAAGCCGGCTTGTTGACAGACGGGATCGTCGGGCCTCGCACCCGTGCCGCCCTCGGCATGCCCGCCCCGGGCAATGCGTTTACGCACGCTATTCGCCTTCACTTCCGAAGCCTCACCCTCACGGATGTGCCGTTCAATACCATTCTTTCCAGCACCCAGGCTGTCTATGCGCAGTTCGGTATTCGAGTGGATTTCGGCTCCGGAATGAGCCTCGGGTTGTCGCG
>JANOZA010000520.1:0-16911 GCA_031429155.1 Verrucomicrobiota bacterium
GCGCGCTGCGGAAACGGCACGGCATTGGCGAACTGCTCGAACGGACTGCCGATCGGTCCCTGCTGGCCGGCGTCGCCCTGTGCACCCTGCGGGTTGGGAAGAAGTTGCTGCCCGTCCCCCTGCTGCTCCATCTGCTGCTGCGCGGGCGCGTTGCTGCGCTGCTGCTGCCGGTTCTGGGGCGCAGGTGCGAAAGTCTGCACGTAGAGCCACGCAGCTTCGGGGGTGAGGTCTCTCTTCGTAATGAGGCCATCGGGCTGGGCTGCGAGTGTTGCACGCAGTTCCTTCGCGACAAGGCGCGCATCGCCGTGGCGGCCCAGCGCGAGAAGACATTCCGTAAGATGCAGCCGCGCGGTGAAGTGCTCGGTGCGGTTAAACTTCACCGCGGGGTCGGGCACCTTGCCTTCAGTGAACGCAGTGCTCCACGACGCATCGAACAACAGCAGCCACGCATTGAAGGCCGCGTGCGCCGCATTGTGGTCGCCCGACTTCTGGAGCAGCGTCGCTTTCTTAAACAGCACGCCGGCGCGCAGATCGGCGGTGATGGGCATATCCAAAACCTTTTCGCAGAGCGCGGCGGACTTCTTCCAGTCGGGCTTCGGCGGATTCACTTCACCGGCAGCGACGGGATTCACTGCTTCATCTGCGACCTCCAGGAGTGCCTTCACCAGCACATCGCGCCGCTCCGGCGAGAACGCGCGCGCGGCTTCCGCGGCATAGATGGTTTCGGCTTCCTTGTGCTTCTTCGCCGCCGTCAGTGCCATGCCTTTGAGGAACTTCGCCTTCAGCGCCCACGGGGATTCGGCGGGCACCTTGTCCGCCGCTGCGATCGCTTCATCCTGCTTTCCAGCGAGATGCAGCGCGAGGGCCTGGAGATAAACCGGCTCGCCTTTGTCGGGCGGGAGCGCGGCGAAGGCGGAGGCGGCTTCCGGATACTTCCGGGACTGCAAAAGCGCCGCGGCTTCATCGAAGGGCGCGGCGCTGAGCGAACTCACGAGGGCGAGCAGAGACAGGATCAGGGATTTTTTCATGGCGGGGAATGGTGGAGACTAAACGCGTCTTACCCAACCCTTCTTTGACCTTTGAACTGTAAATGCGTTGTAAATCCGGCTCGCCGCACCCGCTGAGACTGATTATAAGGAACCGCCATGCTTCGCCGACTCCTCCCCTTCATCGCTGCGATGCCCGCAGCGGCCCGTCCGCCGGCGGCGGAGGACTTCGCGCTCCATCCCGCCTGCTGCATGGAACTCTGGGCCGCCGAGCCCGACATCGTGGATCCCGTTGGCCTGACTTTCGATGCTGCGGGGCGGGCGTACGTCCTGGAAATGCGCGACTATCCGTATGGAATGGACGGCAAGGGCACTCCCGGCGGCACTGTGAGACGGCTGGAGGACACGAATGGCGACGGAAAGCCTGACAAAAGTGTGCTGTTCGCGGAGGGCCTGCGTTTTCCCACGTCCATCTGCGCAGTGAAGGACGGCGTGGTCGTCAGTGCGCCGCCGGAAATCGTCTTCTTCGCCGACCGTGACGGCGACGGTAAAGCTGAGGTGCGCGAGGTGTGGTTCACCGGATTCTTCGCCAGCGTCACCGACAGTAATTTCAACGGCCTGCGCTGGCACATGGACGGGCGCATCCATGGCGTGAATGGCGGCAATGGCGGTCTCATCATCAATCCAAAGCAGCCCGGCAAAATCACGCGGCTCGGCGAGGCTGACTTCGCGTTCGATCCGCAGACGATGGAATTCACTACCACCTACCCCACCGGCGGCGGCTTCGGGCTCGTCTTCGATGACGCGGGACGGAGCTTCGTCACCCACAACATCAACCACATGCAGATGCGCATCCTGCCGCAGTCGGTGCTCGATGAAGTCCCCGGCGGCTCGCCTCTCCGCGGCACGCAGAACATTTCCGTGCACGGTGAGAACTGCCGCATTTATCCCATCCACGACGCGCAGACGCGGCCCAATCATCCTGAGCAGGCCGGTTATTTCTCGAGCGCTGGCGGCATGGGTTATCTCAATCACAGCGGCTGGCCGGCGGAGTTCGCCAACTCGCTCTTCGTCTGTGATGCCGCCTCCGGCATCGTGCATCGCGAAGTCCTTTCGCCCGACGGTCCCATCGTGAAATCCCAGCGCCCGCCGGGCGAAGAGACGCGTGAATTCCTCGCTGGTCGCGATCCCTCCTTCCGCCCTGTCGGCGTCGAACTGGGCCCGGACGGTGCGCTCTACATTCTCGACATGCAGCGGGACGTCATCGAGCACCCTGATTACATCCCGCCACGGATGAAGTCGAAAGTGGACCTCCGCGCCGGCAGCGACCGCGGGAGAATCTGGCGCATCTCGCCAAATGCGGGCCTGCCGAAGCCTGACAAACTGCCTGCGCAGGCGACCGTGGAGGAAAAGGTGGCACTGCTGGGCTCTGCGAATCAGTGGACACGGCTCACGGCGCAACGGTTGCTGGTGGAGCAGCCGGATGAGCAGTCCACGGCGCTGCTGCTAAGGGGGAAGGATGCGCCGCATTCCTCCCACCCTTCCCTTTCCTCCCTCCACGCGCTGTGGACGCTCACCCTCCTCGACAAACTCACCGCCGCCGACCTTACTGCCGCTGCAAGCCACCGGGCGGCCGCAGTGCGTGCCGCCGCTCTGCAATGTGCCGCTCGCGTGCCGGGCGCACTCGGGAAAACCAGCCGTGATGTGCTGGCCGTATTGCATCGAGATCCCGATGTCTTTGTCCGCTGGCAATTCCTGTTCCTCGCTCCGCAGCTTGGGCTCCCGCAAGAGATAGAGTTCACCGCCGCTCTTGATTCGCTGCGGCACGATGGATTCCATGCCTGGATGTGTGCCGCCTCGCTTCGTTTGCTCAAAGCAGAGTCCAGTCGAGCCGTGGACCTTGTTGCAAAGAAAGTGCTGACGGATGCAGGTGCCATCCACGCCATCGCGCGAGCCCAGCGGGCGACTGCGCCACTCCAATCGATGTTACTCGCGGCTGCGGCGATCGGGCGCAGCGAGCTGCACGCCGCAGCAGAGGGGGCGGTTCCGGCAATGCGGGCGCACAAACTCACGCCCAATCTTCCCGCAGAGTGGTTCCGTTACGATGAACCCGAGTTTCTTGGAACCGCGCTGCTGCTTAAGTCAGCGGGCGGCATTATGCCACTGTCGGTAGATATTGATCTGCTGCTTGAACACATTTTGGAGGGAGCTTCGCGACCAAAACCATCCATCCTGGCCATCCCGGGTATCCCTCTGCGTGCTGCGTACGTTCACTTCCTCCGCTACTTCCCTTTGGAGAAAACCGCCGATACCGTCTTCGCCGCGCTCCACGCCGAAGAGCCGACGAAAGTCCAACAAGCCGCGCATGAGTGCCTGCGTTTCTGGAGTGAGCCCCCGGTAGCCCAACGTATTGTGAAAGATTGGCCCCTGATCTCTCCGCCCCTCCGTCCCGCTCTCGCGGGCCTTATGGTGGACCGCCGTGAGTTTCGCCTCATTCTTGCCGATGCCCTTGTCTCAGGTGCCATCAAAGCGGGTGAAATCAGCCTCGATCTCGAACAGCGCCGCGAACTTCTCCGCCACAGCGGCGCGGAGATAAAAGCAAAGGCCAGCCGTTTCCTAACTGACGACGAATACAGCAACCGCGCCGCCCTGGTGGACGCCTGGCTCGCCAAACTCCCCGCCACCGGAGACGCGGTGCGCGGGCTGGCGGCGTTCACCCGTCAGTGTGCTCAGTGCCATCGTGCCGGCGGCATGGGCCATGAAGTCGGGCCGGACCTCGCGGCGCAGAGTCACCGCAGCGTTGAGGATTTACTCACGCACATTCTGGATCCCGACGCCGCGATCAATCCTAACTACGCCGCGTTCACCGCCGAGACGACCGACGGACAAAAACATGCCGGCATCCTTGTCCGCAGCAGCGGCGTGAACATCGTGCTCCGTCAGGCGATGGGTCTCCAGGTGGAAATTCCGCGCGCCAAAGTGAAGTCACTCCAGTCCACCGGTCACAGCCTCATGCCCGCCGGTCAGGAGGCGCTGTTCACTCCTCAGGAGATGCGCGACTTGATCGCATTCCTCCAGAAGCGGGACTGAGAGCCCTTGCTCAACACTTCCCAGGGGAATCGCTCTCCTGGTTACGCCCGCCGGGCCTCACGCCAGAATGCTGGAAATGACGTCACCCGCGACATCGGTGAGACGATAGCTCCGGCCATTGTGGAAGTAAGTCAGCTTTTCGTGATTCATGCCAAGGAGGTGAAGCATCGTGGCGTGCAGGTCGTGAACGCTCGTGCGGTCCGTCACCGCCTTGTAGCCGATCTCGTCAGTCTCGCCGTAGCTGACGCCACCTTTGATGCCTGCGCCGGTCATCCACGCCATGAATCCATTCGGGTTGTGGTCGCGGCCGCCATTGCCCTGCGAGACTGGCATGCGGCCAAACTCACCGCCCCAGATCACCAGCGTGCTGTCCAGCAGGCCGCGGCGTTTCAGGTCGGTGAGCAGTCCGTGAATCGGCACGTCGGTGGCGTCGCAATGCTGCGTGTGATTGCCTTTGAGATCGGAGTGCGCATCCCATTCTCCATCGCTGTAAACCTGCACGAAGCGCACGCCGCGTTCGACCAGTCGCCGCGCCATCAGGCACTTCGTGCCGACGCTCTTCGAGTGTTCCTGGTCGAGGCCGTAAAGTTCCCGCGTCTCTTTCGATTCCGAAGAGAAATCCGACAGATCGCTCGCCTCCATCTGCATGCGGTAGGCCAGCTCAAAGCTCTGAATGCGTGCGAGCAAATCCGGCTCGCCTTCATGCTGATCGAGGTGGCCGGTGTTCACCTTCTTGAGGAAATCGAGCTGCGCCCGCTGGTCATCGCGCGTGACGTGCTCAGGGCGATTGAGGTTCAGAATCGGTGCGCCCGACGAACGGAAGAGCGTGCCCTGATAACTCGTCGGCAGAAAGCCCGCACTCCAGTTCAGCGGACCACCCTTCACTCCCTGATTATTACCGAGCACCACGTAGCCGGGCAGATTCTGGCTTTCGCTCCCCAAGCCGTAATTGATCCACGCGCCCGCACTCGGAAAGCCAGGGCGCGGGATGCCGGTGTTGATCTGGTAGAGCGCCGGCACGTGATCGTTCGATTCGCTGTAGAGTGATTTGATGAACGCGAAATCGTCAACGTGCTTCGCCACGTTTGGATACTTCTCACAAACCCAAGCGCCCGACTGCCCGTATTGTTTGAAGCTGAACGGCGACTTCATCAGCGGCCCGGGATTTCCGTTGAACACATCTATCGTGATGCGCTGCCCGTCGCGCTTTGTGAGTTCCGGTTTTGGATCGAAGAGGTCTACCGAACTTGGCGCTCCTTCCATGAACAGCCAGATGATGGACTTAGCCTTCGCTGGATAATGCGGCATCCTCGGAGACAGCGGATCGAGCGTGCCCGCCGGCTGGATGTTGGCACCGAGCAGTCCATCGCCCTGCAGGAGCCCCGCCAGGCCCATTAAACCAAAGCCCGCTCCGGCCTTCTTCAGAAAGTCGCGACGACTGGTGAATTTCTCGTAACGACCGCAGTGGTGGGATGAGGTGTTCATGTCGTTGATCTGTTTAGTCCACGTAGATGAATTCGTTGAACGCGAAGATTGCCTGACAGAAATCGGTCAGGGCCAGTTGTTGGAATTCCGATTCCGGTTTGCCGGATTCGCGCGTTGCACGCTGCTGACTTTGGGTGCGGATGAAATCCCGGGCTGATTTGAATTCATCTGCCGCCGGTTCGCGCCCCAGGGCCAGGTGCCACGCGAGACGGACGTGCGCTTCGACGTCCGCTCCGGCCTCGTTCGCCACCCTCTTCGCAAAGTCCACAGCCCGCGCGCGGACAAACGGGTCGTTCAGCAGCGCGAGCGCCTGCGGAGCGACGGTGGTGTTTTCGCGGCGACCGCAACTGGCCTGGGCGTCAGGTCCGTCGAAGGCCTGCATGAGCGGCTGTTGCACCACGCGCTTGTGAAACATGTAAACACTGCGGCGCCGCGTGGCCGGCGTGTCTTTCAGATCGGCAGGATACGGATCCTTCATGTTGCGCGCCTGAATGGCTTCGGGCGCGACGGGGGCTTTGAAGGCGGGGCCGAACATTTCCGGATTCAGCGTGCCGCTCACGGCGAGCATGGCATCACGCAGAATTTCGGACTCCACGCGCAGCGGACGCCGCCGCGACAGCAGG
The DNA here is from genome assembly GCA_031429155.1 of Verrucomicrobiota bacterium. Taxonomy (GTDB): domain Bacteria; phylum Verrucomicrobiota; class Verrucomicrobiia; order Verrucomicrobiales; family V1-33; genus V1-33. Next base: position 6,185 of record JANOZA010000520.1, read on the forward strand.
CGATTTTCCGGGTCTGCTTTTGCATTCGCGGCATCGAAAGTGGTGTCCTGGAGATAGACGGAGCTGGTCATGATCAGGCGGTGCAGGGGTTTCAATTTCCAGCCGCCCTTTACGAATTCATTCGTCAGCCATTCCAGCAATTCCGGGTGCGTGGGCGGGTCACAGCGCTTTCCAAAATCGTTGACGGTGCGCACCAGTCCCTCGCCGAAGTGATGTTGCCACACGCGATTCACGATGACCCGCGCGGCGAGCGCCCCGGCGCCATGCTCAAGGTCGGTCATCCATTCGGCCATGGCGCGCCGCTGTTGGGTGGAATCGGGCCGGCGGATTTCGGCGCGTGCGGCGTTCCAATAATCGGCGGGCGTTTTTCCCCTGGTCAGCGTCGTCAGAAATCCCAACTCCACCAGTTCGCCTTTCGAGTGGAAGTCTCCCCGGTCGAACAGGAAGGTCTCGCGTGGCGTTGACTCGAAGTCAGCGAAGGCCAGCGCGGTCGGCAGTGGCTTTGTTTTGCGCGATTCAACTGCTTTGATGGCTTTGGCGTCCGCTGCTTTCTTCGCTGCGCCCAGTTCCTCTTCCCACTTCGCCTTCGCCTCACGATGACGCCGGGCTTCCTCCAGCGGAACGAGCGGCACTTCGGCGCGGTCACCACCGTTGAACGCACGGAGCATCCGGTAATAGTCGCGCCGCGGGACCGGATCGTATTTGTGATCATGGCAGCGCGCGCAGGCGAGCGTCTGGCCCAGCATGGCCGAGCCCGTCGTCGCGATCATGTCGTCGAGTTCGTTGAAGCGGGTGCGGATTCTCTCCTCCTCCATCAGTTTCTCCGGGAGCGCCGCGTGCGTCCCGGCTACGATGAATCCGGTGGCGGCGACGGCCTGCGGATTTTCCGGTGCCAGTTCATCCCCGGCGAGTTGCCAGCGCAGGAAGGTGTCGAACGGGAGATCGTCATTTATACTGCGGATAACGAAGTCGCGATAGTGATGAGCAGTGGGCCGGTCAGCGTCGCTTTCCGAGCCATCACTGTCGGCGTAGCGTGCGACATCAAGCCAGTGCCGCGCCCAGCGTTCGCCGTGCTGCGGGCTGGCGAGCAATTGATCCACCAGGGAGGCGACTGCTGATTTGGAATCGCGCGCATGTGCCTGAACGAAGGCCGCGACCTGCTCCGGCGCTGGCGGCAGGCCGATGAGGTCGAAGTAGATTCGGCGGATCAGTTTGCCTGCCTCTGCCGCTGGAGTGGCGGTGAGTTTTTTCTCCGCCAGCTTCGCCTGAACAAAGCGGTCCACGGGCGAGCGGATGGAGTCGTCTGCTCCGACGGCGGGCACGGGCGGACTCTGGAGCGGCAGATAAGCCCAATGCCGGCGATCCTCATCGGTGACGATCATTTCGGGCGGCTTCGCCGGAGCGGCGGACATGGTGAGGGCGGAAGACACCGACACCATCCCGGCGAACAATAAATGTTTCGCGGGTCTCAGCACCGGAACGTGGTGTCTGCATGGCGGCACCAGCGAACGAAGTTGGAACGGTGGGGACTTCATCCCGACGCCTTAAGTTTCGACACCGGCTCGATCAACACGTTTTGGCCGTTATGATTGCGCCTCCCGCGTCCCGTCAGAGATCAGTTTTTCAGGCTGAACCCCGATTCGGACGCAGAATATCCCGCGGAAAGAAAACTCTTCCCAGGAAACCCCTCCTGTTCGACGTTCCCTTTTCCACAGACCGCCTGCGGCATGAACCCCGAAACTACTCCCGTCACCACTGCCGACCTCGTCAGGCGGGCGGTGCGTGAATTTGAAACGCCCCTCGTCGGTTACGCGGCGAGCATCACCTGCGACCATGATGCTGCGCGCGATGTGGTGCAGGACACCTTTCTGAAACTCTACACTCAGGACGATCCTGCGCGGCTTGATGGTCCGGGCCTGAAGTCGTGGCTTTTCACCGTCTGTCGAAATCGGGCGCTGGACTGGCTGAGGCGGCGGAAAAGGCTCGTCAGCCTCGACGCTTCGCCAATGGACTTCCTCGCATCGAGTGAGCCGGATCCGCACGACCTCACGGCGGACGGCGACGAAAACTCGGAGGTGCTCCGCTTCTTCCACCGTCTGCCGGATAACCAGGCGGAATGCCTGCGGCTTAAATTTCAAAACGATCTCAGTTACCGCGAGATCGCCGTCATGACCGGCCTGAGCGTCAGTAATGTCGGCTTTCTCATCCACACCGGCCTGAAGCGCCTGCGGCAGCTTCTCAGCCATCAACACGCCGGCGCGCACGAGCCCGCCATTCGCAGCACGCCGCTTTGCGCTGCCCCCCACTGCTCATGAATACGTCGCCCGATCATCCCGACTTCACGGCGCTCGCGCTTGGTGAACACATCAACGGCATACCCGCTCAGGCGGTGCTCGACGCCCTGCGCACCAGTGTCTCCGCCCGCCACGAAGCTGACCAAATTCGCGCCACTGCCAATCAACTTGCGTTCGTGCTCAAAGGCCAGCCGCCCGTCCGTCTCGATGACGCCCGCCGGAATGCCATCTTCAACGCAGACGTTGCCGCAGTGCGTGCGCGCTTTTCCGCAGAGGACTGCGCTGCCCTCGCCGAAGAGCCCGGGCCCGTTGTCGAGCGCGCGCCACGCACGTGGATCTATCCCACACTCGCCGCCGCGGCCGTCGCCGTTGCCGCCATCATCGTCATGAAATTCCTCCCGTCGCCGGCTGATGTTCAGAAGGAAGCCCCGCCGATTGCTACGGAGAACGACGAACCAACGGGCCGGATAATGGTCGAGTCACCCACCCCCAACAGTCCTGTTCGCGAGCGAAATCAGGGGCCGGGTATCGGCCCGGTGATAGTGGAGCAAGGGGTGAAGCCGCCCCTGCCGGACAAAGGCCCGGCATTGTCTCCCGCGAATGAGCCTCCAGTTCAGGTCGTCAAAGAGGCTCCGCCGCCCCGGCCACTAGTCCCCTCGCCACTGGTGCCGAATTCGCCTCCTCCTGAGTCAGATACACCGCCGCCGGGAATCAGTCCGCCGACAAAAATTCTGCCTGGCAGTTTTGCCACGCCGCCTAAAACACCGGGCAAACCCGGAAGATAATAGCGCCTGGCGCGCGGGTTCACACGTTGAACCGGAACTCCATCACGTCGCCGTCCTGCACGACGTATTCCTTGCCTTCGATGCGCAGCTTGCCGAGTTCGCGGGCCTTGGGATAGGAGCCGGCGGCGACGAGATCGTCGTAGGCGACGACTTCCGCCTTGATGAACCCGCGCTCAAAATCCGTGTGGATGACGCCGGCCGCCGCAGGGGCCTTGTCGCCGGCGCGGATCGTCCACGCTCGCGTTTCCTTCTCGCCGGTTGTCAGGTAAGTGCGCAGGCCGAGCAGGTGATACACGGAGCGGATCAACTCGGAAACTCCGGAATGTTCGACGCCGAGGTCGGCGAGATAAGCCTGCGCTTCGTCGGCGGCGAGGTCCGTCAGTTCCGCTTCAATGGCGGCACTGATGACCATGGCTTCCGCATCGTGGCTGTTCTTCACGAAGTCCACGACCTTGCTTACATAGCGGTGCCCTGCGGGATCCTTGCTGGCGGTGCCGAGTTCCGACTCCGCCACATTGCAGGCGAAGATGGTCGGCTTCCCGGTGAGCAGGAAGAAGAGCTTCATTTGCTTGCGCTCATCGGCATTGAGATCGCAAGTGATGGCGGGCTTGCCGTCGTTAAGGTGTGGAATGAGTTTCTCGCAGAGCGCGGCTTCGATTTTGGAATCCTTGTCGCCGGATTTCGCCGTCTTGCTCACGCGCTGGAGGCGTTTCTCGACACTGAAGAGGTCGGCGAGCACGAGTTCAGTGTTGATGATGTCAATGTCGCGCAGCGGGTCCACGCTCTTGGCGACATGCTGGATGTCGTCGTCGTCAAAGCACCGCACCACCTGCACGATGGCGTCCACTTCGCGGATGTGGCTGAGAAATTTATTGCCCAGACCCTCGCCCTGACTCGCCCCCTCCACGAGGCCGGCGATATCCACGAACTCGATCGCTGCGGGGACAATCTTCTGAGTCTTCGAGATTTTGCCGAGCACCTCCAGCCGCTCATCGGGCACAGTGACGATGCCGGTATTCGGCTCGATGGTGCAGAAGGGATAATTGGCAGCCTCCGCTTTGCGGGTGCGCGTCACCGCGTTGAAGAGCGTTGATTTACCAACATTGGGAAGTCCTACGATACCGGCTTTAAGCATAAGATGGGGGGAAAGAGAGCGCGGTATTCGGCGCGATGTTCTGAGAATGCAAGGCCCGTGGCGAGGTGCGGCGGACGCTATTTCTTTTGCCGGGGCCGGAATTCCACCAGCGCGACGCCCGGCGGCGGCAAAGGCAGCACGAGTGCGGAGTCGGCGATCTTCACGACCGGCAGCGATTCCAGCGCCCGCTTTTCATCCACGATCCGGACCACGGCGTCAGTTTCTCCAGCCCATGGCCAATTGGCGAGCGACAGTCGAAGCTCTCCAGACCCGCTGAGATTCGCAATGAGCACGGCAGCCCGGGTCTTTCCGGCATCTGTGCCGGCGATGACGGAAAGTTTGCCTGACACCCCGCCTTCCGTGCGGACGAGTGCGGGCGTGTCGAGCATTTGCGAAAAGGCGAGCAGGGCATGGTAATTGCGTGTCGGCGCGCCGGCTTCAGTGAACAGTCCGAAGTTGCCGCACTCGCCGTGGTAGAAATTTGCGACATCGAGCGGGGCATTCTGGAGTTCGATGAGTGACGCCGCGAGGAAGGTGCCGCCCGGCGCACCCATCATTTGTTCCGAGGCCCGCTGACGCACTTCCGGTGCCGCGGTGCGGGAAAGCACATCCCATGAGTTGCCAGGAAGGTAATTCCATTCGTTGAGGTGGCTCTCTGTCTTGTTGAAGCCCCGCGCATCCAGAACGCGGCGCACTGCCCGGGCCCGGGCGGCGACTTCCGCGGGATTGTCAGTGTAGCAGTGCCAGGAAAAGAAATCGAGTGGCAGCGACTCGCGCTGGCACAGATCGAGAAACGCTGCGCAAAACTCCGAAGGCACCAGGTCCGTGCCATCGAACTTTCCGCAATAGCCGAACGCCGCGCCGCCGATTTTGATCTCCGGAAACTCCGTCCGCAGCGCTTTCGACGTCACTCTATACAACTCCAGGAACTGCGCGTCGTCGCCGGTCCACATCACGGGACGGTTCTCCGGCTCGTTCCAGATCTCCCAGTAGCGGATGCCGTAGTGATGGCCGTTTGCCCATCCCGCGTTGTAATGGCGCACGATACCTGCGCACACCGCCGCCCAGCGCGCCGGATCCCGCGGGGGATGCACATGGCGCTTCACCGTCTGGTGTTCGATGCTCTCTCCGAGACGGTAAATGATCCCCGCCCCCGTCGCCCGCACCGCCGCGATGTATTCATCCGTGGCGCGAAAGTCATAGCTTGCCGGGAGCGCCGGGTCGGCCCCGGCGTTGGGGAAAATAGCGTGAATGTCCACCACGTCGGGATTCGGGTGGTGACAGTCGTGCAGCCGTGTGAAAGGAATGCGCAGTCGCTTTTGCTCCTCTGTGAGATCAACGAGCCCATTGGCCGAGAGCGGACCCTTGTTGATGCCGTGCAGGGCCCGGAGGCTACCGGCAGGCGCGGCGAAATCCACGGTGATCGCATGAGTTTCCCCGGCGGCGGCGAGGACTTTTCCGCAGAGAATGGTGAGGATAGACAAACGGAGGAGCATAGGCCGCCACCATGCACGTCCTTCCCGGCAGCGCCACTCCAGGAGCGGCGCATGAATCCGTTGCAATCCCGGCATGACGGGTATTTTCCCCGCCGTCCATGACCTGCCAGGCCGCCATCACTTTCATCATTACCCGCAAGGGGGCGATTATTATTCCGCCCTTCCTCTGCGGGCGGCTGGCTTAATGCCGCGGCGTGCAGCAGGAGGGGCTGGCGATTGAGCCGGGCTTTTGATTTTCGCTTCGGGCATCCGGGCGGCGCTTCCAATCATTCTGCGCCACTGTTTGACCCGCCAAACCATTCTTCATTCTGTATTCCTTTTAAATGAAACCAGTCACTCTCTACGACACCACTCTGCGCGACGGCACCCAGGGCACAGGCATCAATTTCTCCGTCACCGACAAACTCCGCGTTGCCCACAAGCTCGACGACTTCGGCATTGATTACATCGAAGGCGGCTGGCCGGGCAGCAATCCCCGCGATGAACAGTTCTTCGCCGAAGCCGCCACTCACACCTGGAACCACGCAAAGCTCGCCGCGTTCGGCATGACCCGGCGCGGAAACATGAAAGTCGAAGACGACGCCCAGGTGAAGAAACTCCTGGATGCGAATACCCCCGTCATCTGCGTGGTGGGCAAGACCTGGCCGCTGCATGTCACGGAAGTCTTCCGCGTCACACTGGAGGAAAACCTCGCGATGATCGCCGACACCGTGCGGTATTTGAAAAGCCAGGGACGCGAGGTGCTCTACGATGCCGAGCATTTCTTCGACAGCTTCCGCGAAGATCCCGAATACTCCCTCGCGACTATCAAAGCCGCAAAGGACGCCGGTGCCGACCTCGTGGTGTTGTGCGAGACGAACGGCGGCGCGATGCCCGAGGCCATCTTTGAAGTGACGCAGCGGGCCATCGCGCATCTCGGCTGTGGCGTGGGCATTCATACGCACAATGACGGCGGCGTCGGCGTCGCCAATGCCCTGGCCGCCGTGCGCGCCGGTGCCGTGCAGGTGCAGGGAACCATCAACGGCTACGGCGAGCGCGTGGGGAACTGCAACCTCATCACCATCGCTGCCAACCTCCAATTGAAGTATGGCATCACCGTCGCGCCTGACTTGACGAAGCTGCGGGAGTTGGCGCTCTTCGTGGACGAACTCGCGAACGTCACGCCCGACATCCGCGCGCCCTACGTGGGCCGTGCGGCCTTCACTCACAAAGGCGGTCTCCACGTTCACGCCGTGCAGAAGCTGGCGCGCACCTACGAGCACGTTTCGCCTGCGCTCGTCGGCAATGAGCAGGTGATCCTCATCTCCGATATGTCAGGTCAGAGCAACGTTCTCGTGAAGGCCGAAGCGCTTGGCTTTAAGCTCGACAAAGGCGCGCCCGAGGCGGCGGCTGTGCTCACGGAAGTGAAGCGCCTCGAAAGCGAAGGCTACGAATTCGAAGCCGCCGAGGCGTCATTCAAATTACTCCTTGGCCGCCATCTCGGCGGCGTGAAGCCGCTCTTCGAGACCCTGGAATACGAATGCAGCTACCGCCGTGACATGGAGCGCGGCTACGAAAGCTGTATCGCCACGGTGAAACTCAAAGTGGACGGCCAACCGGTGCTCACCGTCGCCGAAGGAGATGGTCCCGTGAACGCGCTCGACGGGGCCCTGCGCAAGGCGCTCGTCGCGAGGTATCCGATCGTCGCTGAGATGAAACTAGCCGACTACAAGGTCCGCATCATTGACGGCCACCTCGGCACCGCCGCCAAAACCCGCGTGCTCATTGACAGCACTCACGCGTTGAAAACCTGGAGCACCGTCGGCGTCAGCTACAACATCATAGACGCCTCCTGGCGTGCCCTCACCGACAGCGTCGAGTATTTCCTGCTCCAGGAAGCCGGCAAGTGACGCGCGCTTCAGTCCACTCCCGGGCGGTGGATTTCCGCACGGATGCGGAAGAAGCAGCGACCCGATACGAACTCCCCGTGCAGCACACCCGTGTGAACCGGGCGGCCTTCGGCATCCGTGCTCTTTGAACAGAACAGGGGTGCCCATCCAGACTTCATATCGCCGGAATACTCCATCCGGGCGAGCACCGTGGCATCATCGTAGTCCCCGCGCGGAAATTTCCAGGAGACAAAGCCATCGCCGAATGAGAGCACTGGCGTGAGATCATAGTCGGGCTTGGCGGGGTCGCCGCCGAGCACGAACTCCACCAGCAGGGGCAAGCGGTCGCCGTCGGTATCGGAACGCAGATTGGCACCAGTGAGGCCGTGCGCGGCGAGCCAGTCCGGCAGGCAGGGCGGGGCCACGGTGATCGTCACCGGCCAGGTGGTCGTGCCGCCGGGAGTGGTGGCATTTAATTCAACTGTCCATGAGCCGCTGCGGGCGGCGCGACCGGAGAGCGTCCCCTCACTGGAAAGCGTCAGGCCAGGCGGCAGGTCGCCGGTGACGCTCACGGTCGCGGGGCGGGAAAGTTGCAGCGCTTTGGAACCTCCACGCAGCGCGGTGAACGAAAACGCCGTCTCCTCCACGATGAACGCCCGCGCATCGCTGGCGAGGCGCACCTCGTCCAGCACCGCGCCCCATGCGCTGGATGTCGCTTGCCAGCGCACCGTATGACTGCCGGCAGGAATTGGGATGGCGACCGGCTGCCAGGCACCGCTGCGGGTCAGCTCTTTCACCGGCAGGCCATCGAGGAGCACGGACACGGACTCAGAGGCATACGACCAGTTGCCGAGCCAGCGGAAGTGCAGCGTGTCCGGGCCAGTCACGTCCGTTTCGATCCATGCGTTATCGTCTGATGTGGAGCCATTCTGCCAAATAGTTCTCACGGCGTCCATCCCGTTCCAGGTCAGGTAATTCTGTTCGGTCGGCAGCGGCTGTTCATCAGCCCGCCAGGCGATGCCGCCCGTGGAATCGGTGCGCCACACCAGCCCCTCCGCCTCCAGCGCCGGGCCGATGGGTGGAGCCACAAACAGTGTCGCCGCGACCTCCGCGATGCCGCCAGGGCCAGTCGCCATGAGATGCATCGGATACGCCCCGGACGTGCGGGGAATGCCCTGCCATTCCGCGTGCTGGCCATCGCTCGACAGCCGCAGCGTCACTCCATCCGGCAGGCCGGTCGCGGTGATGGACGCGGCGTCTGCGACTGGGATGGTGCGGAGGAATGCCGAGCCCGCCGTCGCAGTGATGGTGCCGGGCGTCGTGAGATGTGGGCGCGGAAGGCTGCCGAGCCGCACATTGTCCACGAGCGCAGTGCCCCATCCATAATATTGCCAGGGCTGGATCATCTGGTCGGAATAGTTCAAGCCATCAGTCGCCGCGATCACGTGTTGGGAGAAATTTACATATTCTCCTGGAAGGCCGAACGAGGGGTTCAGTCCGATAGAGATAGTGTTGCCCTCGCGCGACTGTGGGCACTGGAACCGGAGGCGATGTTTCCCTGCGGGGATCTCAAGAGTCGCCTTCTGCCAGCCGATGGTCGAGATCGGCGGCAGCACCGCCGCCGTGCCGTCGAGGAGAACTTCCACGCCAGACTCGTAATAGGAGGCCATCCAGGAAAAGGTAACCCGCTCCGGCCCGGTGATGACCGTCTCCAGCCAGGCACCGCTATTGATCCGCGCCGCGTCAATGCCGTCGGTGGTGGTCGTGGGCTCGGTCGTACAGGGCAGGTTGTAGATCATGGTGTCGGAGCCCTGCGTCCATGACAGCCGGGGTTCGTCCAGCGCCGCACCGGCGTCGGCCTGCACTTCGATCCTGACAGCTACGGTATCCGCGTCGCCGCGGGCCGTGCGTGCGGTGACTTGTGATTCATACACGCCGGGCTGGAGCGCCGTGCCGGAGAGCACGCCGGTGGCAGCGTTGAGGCTCAGCCCGGGCGGCAGATATTCAGCAGTGAAGCGCTGCGTCCGGGCGTTGGTGCGCACTCTGCCACTGCCCGCCTGGCCAGCGGCGAATGTGAATGCGCGCGGCTGCGTTACTTTCAGCGCGCTGCCTTTTTCCAGCCGTATGCCGTCAAGGAATGCACCGAGGTCAGAGTCGCTGCGCTTCGTGTATTGCCAGCGCACGGTGTGCCGTCCGGCAGGGATGGGCAGCACATGCTCCATCCAGTAGCCCGATGAGCCCAGGCACTCGACAGTGCCAGGAACGGACGGGCCAGCGGTGCGTGCGGATGGCAACGCCACTTCCTTACCGTCCAGCAGCAGCCAGAGAGAGGTCCAGGCGATGGGGCGCAACGTAATCCCCCCTCCGATCAGCGCGTCAGTTCCGCTCGCCGTTCCCTGACGGCCACGAACATTCACCGCGCTCTGAACCGGGAACGAGTCGTTCGCGGCGATAGTAATGGAAGCCAGCGGCATCATCCCCATCGTGGCTGGCATCACCTGCGTTTCATTTCGCGAAACCATGTCGGTCACATAGAACATGCCCCAATCAAAAGGTATCGGCACCATCTCGATCCGGCTTTTGAAATAGAGCCGCTCCGGGCCGCGCACCTTCAATTCCAGCCATGAGACGCCACCTTCGTCCACCGGCTCCCCGGACGCGAGGTTCTGCTTGTCCGGCGTGTAAGTGTCCGCCCGCCATTCCCACGGCGCACCGGCAGAGGTGGTCAATTCCATGCCATCCTCCCCCGTTAGGCGAGTCTCCCGCGGAGATCCCGCGTGGGCGAAGGCGGGAAGGCATAGCAGCAGGCTGAGTGCAGGGATTTTCATGACGGAGGAATTCCCGCGCATCATGCCGGAGCGGCGGGCCGTGTCGAGTCCTTTCCCGTTGCCCGTCTCTCCTCACGAGGATCAGACTCAGGAACAACTGACCACACCAACCAATAGAGAAACCGTGTGCGGTCCAGAGGCCCAGGCGGTGTCTTTGCAAATACTGTGAATGTTTAAGCACCTTCGGAGAGGAACCCCGGAAGGGGTTCGCCATGAATAGCACCCGAACCGGGGGCCGGTGTGGTACGGGGATTAACACTCTCGGAACTCGGCCCGTTGATACTACGCGAGTTGCAAAAGTGTTACTCGGGAGCCGGGGGT
>JANOZA010000521.1:0-24944 GCA_031429155.1 Verrucomicrobiota bacterium
GAACAGCGAGATCATGTTCACCGTCACGTCCACCATCGGCAGGAAAATCAGCCCGCCGGCGAAGGCGATGGGGATTCCGAGCCCCACATGGAAAGCCAGCGCCGGACGCAGGAAGAGTGAGAGCACGATGTACACGAGCACGAACCCCTGCACGGCGTTGTCGAGCAGCAGATCAATGCGGCCCTTGAGCAGCAGGCTCAGGTCATTCCAGACTTCCAGCTTCACGCCGTGCGGCAGTCGCTCCGGCGCGTCCTTGATCCAGGCCTTCACGGCCTCGGCGACTTCCAGCGTGTCCTCGTCGCCGCTGCGGTAAATGTTCACCACCACCGCCGGATGCCCGTCGAAGCGCGTGAACAAGTCCACGTCTTCAAAACCATCCACGACCTTCGCGATCTCCTTCACTAACAGCCGCGTGCCATCCGGCCTGGTAAGGACGACGATCTCCTCAAACTCCGGCGCCGTGTATTTCCGCGCCTGCGTGCGGATCAGAATTTCCCCGCTGCTCGTCTTGATGGAGCCGCCCGGCAAATCGAGCGATGACACGCGCACCGCCTGCGCCACCTGATCAAGCGTCAGTCCGTGCCGCCGCAGCGTATCCTCGCTGACCTCGATGGAAATCTCGTGCCGCTTCACGCCCGCCATGTCCACCTGGGTCACATTCGGGAGCGCCTGAAGTCCGTCGCGCACCTGCTCGGCAATGGCGCGCAGATTCTTCTCATCCGTGTCGGCACTGATGGCCACGCTCATCGTCTGCAAGCGGATGGGAATCTCCTCTATAATGGGCTTCTCCGTCTGCTCGGCAAAATTGCGGATCGCATCCACGCGCGACTTCATGCGGCTGAGCACGTCCTGGACATCGTAACCCGTGCGCACCTCCGCATAGACCACGCCCACATGCTCGCCCGCGCGGCCCGTGATCCGCTTGATGCCGTCCACCGTCGCAATGGCCTCCTCCACGGGAATGACCACGCCCTTCTCCACCTCCTCCGGTGCGGCGTTAGGATACGGGACGGTGATGGAAATCACATCCGCCGAGACCTCCGGGAAAATCTCCTTCTTCGCCTGAAACCACGTCATCACGCCGAACGCGATCAGCGCCCACATGAGAAAGTTGGCCGCGATCCTGTTCTTCGCCCACCAGTTGATCAGGGAATGCATGAAGCGCCGTCGGTAGCGGGGAGGATGGGCGGATGCAAGGCGGGGTCGCGGAACCCAACTATTACTTCGTCCCGGGATTCAAACCTTCATCCCGAAACTGCCACGTCACATTCTGGCCGGTGTCTGATACTTGGCTTCGCGGGCGGGAATGTAATTCGGATTGTAACGCTCCTTGGGGCTCCAGAGGAATCCAGGAGTTTTGTTCACTGGTTCGAAACGGGTGGCGGAGAACAGCGGAAGTTCGCGGTCACTGTTGGGATCGTAGCAGACCTGGCCGGTGTAGCTGCCCCAGATGCGGTATTCCACGTTGTGATCATAGCCGTGTGCCAGGCCTCCACCGGCGGGCCTCTCGGGCAGACGGTCGGGAGTGCGGATGCCGCGATTTTCATCGAACACGACGAGCCTGGCGTCGTCCCATAGCTGACCGGGCCTTCTGAGGTATCCCCAGTAGCGGACCTTGTTGGTGAAATAGCGGCGGCCGATGAACCACTCGCCGCGCGGCTCCGCGAGGATCGCCGCATTGCGCGCCTGGACTTGCGGGCCGTTGTCCGAAATCTCGCCTCCGCCGGTGGTGGAGCAGGAAGGGAGGAGCGGAACGAGAGCGAGCAGAAGGAGAAGCAGTCGGCGGGTCATGGCGGATGGGGGTGTCTGGATTGGGAAAACTTCGGGCGCATCCTGCCGGGGACGCCGGGGAAATCAATTGCCGGTTTCCGCGTTATAGAGGAGGGCCGCGCAGAATGCGGCAGACCGCTCTCTGGAATGTCCGTCCCGCGTGAGTCGGCGATCGCCTTGCCAATGCCGGCTTCATCGCCAAGCTCTCCCACTCCTTCTGATCATTGCTTCCCATGTCGCCCTCCACGGTTCACTGGCTTTGTGCCGTCCTGCTTTTGCTGCCCCCCAACGCGGACGGACAGACGCTGAATGTCGCCAATGACATCCGGACTCTGGCCGCGCTCACGGATACGACGGTGACGATGACCGGCCGTGCGGAACTGCGCCTCACGGCCCCCACCGATCCGCTGCCCGGCTGCACCGTGCATCTCAACTCGCCGGATGCGTGGGTGATCTTCACCGGCTTCGTGCCGTCGGAGGTGCGGGATACTTTTCTCAGCCGTCTCAGAGTGAGCGGCGCGGCGGCGGTGCTGGACGGGAATGTGCGCGTCGTGCAGTTCGGTAGCGGTGCCGTGGTCCTGCCGCACGCGCCGTCGTTTCAGCCGCTGGAGGTTTTCGATGACCGCTACTTTCGCGGCGCGCCGGCGAAGCTGAATCAATACACCGCCTACAACTCCGCCGCGCTGGGCACATGGGCGGCGCGGATCAGTTCTTTGAAGTTGAAGCGCGGCTACATGGCGACCTTCGCCACCTCGGACAATGGCGTGGACAACAGCCGGTGTTATGTGGCCCAGGACGGCGATCTTGAAATCAGCCGCCTGCCCGCGGCGCTCGATAACACGATCCGCTTTGTCCGCGTCTTCCCGTGGCGCTGGGTGAGCAAGAAAGGCTCGTGCGATGTCTCGCCTGCGGACTTGCAGGCGAACTGGCATTACAACTGGGACATCAGTCGCAACTCCACGCTCGACTGGGAGTATGTGGCCATCAAGCAGCAGCCGTATTGGCCCGGCACCAATCAGAACTGGAAGACCCGCGGGGTGACTCATCTCTCGGGCTTCAATGAGCCGGACAATTCAGTGGAGGATGCCTGGCAGAATCTGACGCCGCAGGGTTCGGTTTCCGATGCGGTCGCGCGCTATGACGAACTCGCGGGTACCGGACTGCGCGTGGGCGCGCCCGCTGTTACCGATGGCGGCACCGGCTGGATCACCGACTTCATCAACCAGGCGAATGCCGCGGGCGTGCGGGTGGACTACGTGCCCATTCATTACTACCGCAGCCTGGCGAGCAACGACCCGACCACTGCGGCCAACAACCTCTCCAGTTTTCTCAAGACCATCTACGATGTCGCGCAGCGGCCCATCTGGATCACAGAGTTCAACAACGGCGCGAACTGGACGGACAACGCCCACGACCCGACTGCCACGGAGAATCGGGATGTCATCGAGGCGATGATCGAAATGATGGACGGCACGCCGTGGATCGAACGCTACGCGATCTACAGCAACGTGGAGTGGTTCCGCGATACGCACTACGCCGAGGGCGGCCTGACACCGATGGGCGCGATGTATCGCGACCATGTCGCGCCCGTGGGGCACCGCCAGGAGCGGCTGGATTCCGGCATTTCGCGCACCACGCGCTACAGCTTCAACGACAGCGCCGCCAATGACAGCGGCGGGAGCGGGCAAGACGCCATCGTCGTCGGCACGCCGACATTCACCGCGGGGAAGTACGGCGAGGCGATCGTGCTCGACGGCGCGAACGACTTTCTCCAGGTGCCGGCGAATGTGGGGAACAGCACGGACTTCACGTTCGCGGCGTGGGTCTGGTGGAGCGGCGGCGGCAACTGGCAGCGCATCTTCGATCTCGGCGATGTGGCGAACGACAATCTCTTCCTCACGACGAAAGCCGGCTCCGGTGCGGGCACGCGCTTCGTCATCGCCAACGGCGGCGGCGAGCAGCGGCTGGATGCGGCGACCTTCCCCACCAACGCGTGGACGCATGTGGCCGTGACCATCAGCGGCGATACCGGCAAGCTCTTCATCAACGGCGCGCTCGTGGACACCAACACGGCGATGACGATCAATCCCGTGGATGTCGGCGTGAAATACAACTACCTCGGCCACAGCCGCCACGCCGCTGACCCGAACTTCAACGGTCGCTTCGACGACGTGCGCTTTCTCTCCACCGCGCTCAGCGAGGCTCAGGTGGCGGCGCTTGTGGCTGCCGCGCCGCCGTCATTTACCAGCAGCGCCCTCACTGCGGCGGACGCCGGGGTTTATCAGCCCTACAGCACGACGCTGGCCGGCGCCGTCACCGGCGGCACGGGCACGCTGACTTATGAAAAGCTCGACGGCCCCGCGTGGCTGCGCGTGGCCACAAGCGGCGCGCTCACCGGCACGCCCGGCGCGGCGGATGCGGGCGCGGGTAAATTCATGGTGCGCGTCACGGATGCCGGCGGCGGCGTGCAGATGGCGGAGCTTTCCATCCTGGTGTTGAATCCGACTGAGCCAGTGCCGGTCACCATCACCGCGAGCATCACATCGAGTTCCAACGACGCCGAGGAAGCCGCGGACGGCAGCGTCTCACTCACGAGCACGGACCTGGAAATGGTGGACGACACGGCGGGCGGCGCGGGCGTTCAGACGGTGGGCCTGCGCTTCAGCGTGCAGGTGCCGCCCGGCGCGCTCATCTCTGAGGCGCGCATTCAATTCACCGCCGACGAAGACCAGAGCGGAGCCGCGGACCTCACCATCGCCACGCAGGCCGCGGACACCGCCGCCACGCTCACCGCCACCGCCGGCAATCTCAGCGCGCGGGTGAAAAATGCCGTCGCCATTCCCTGGCAGCCCGCCGCATGGACCGCCGGCAGTGCCGGTCCCGCGCAGCAAACGCCGAACCTCGCCGGCCTCGTGCAACCGGTCGTCTCGCGCCCCGGCTGGCAATTGGGCAACACCCTCGCGTTCCTCATCACCGGCACCGGGCACCGCACCGCAGAGGCCTGGGACCACACCGGCACGGCCCACGCGCGGCTGACCATCACCTACCTCACGCCCTCGCCCCTATATAATACCACCGTCACCATCAGCAGCAGCGCGGGCGATGCCGAGCAGTCAGCCGCCGGCGCCATGACGCTCGACAGCACCGACCTCGAACTCGTGGCCGACGGCGCGCTAGGAAATCAAACTGTCGGCCTGCGCTTCACGCCGCTCGCCATCCCGCGCGATGCCGTCATTGCCAGTGCCGCGATCCAGTTCGCCGCCGACGAAGCGCAGAGTGGCCTCACCAGTCTCACCCTCCGCGCGCAGGCTGCGGACAATGCCGGCGCTTTCACCACCACCGCCAACGACCTCACCAATCGAACTCGCACCTCCGCGTCCGTCGCGTGGTCGCCCGCCGCATGGGCCACCGTGGATGAACGAGGCCCGCTCCAGCGTACGCCTGACATTTCCAGTCTTGTGCAAGAAGTGCTGAGCCGCCCCGGCTGGACCAGCGGCAATGCGCTCGCCGTCCTGCTCAATGGCACCGGCCACCGCACCGCGGATGCCTTCGATGACACCAATGCCCAACCCGCCGCCCTGACGGCGAACTATTACACCGAAGTCCCGCAGTTCACCTACGCCCGCTGGGCCGTGGACTTCCCCGACCTCGGCGCACCCGCCGTGGACGACGATGCCGACGGCGCGCCCAACTTCATGGAGTATGCTCTCGGCACCGATCCTCTGAACACCGACACCGCCGCCGCAGCAGCACTGGAACTCGACGGCGCATGGCTCTACTTCATCTGGCAGCATCCCGCCGCCGCACTCGAAGCCAGCTACCAGCCCGAATGGTCCGACACTCTCACCGGCCCGTGGTCCAACGCCGGCGTAACGATGCACATCATCGCCGACGACGGCACCATGCGAACGGTTCGCGCCACCCTGCCTGTCGGCCCTGGCCGGCGCTTCGTCCGGCTGAGGGTTTCATGGCAATAGGCCATCGCCGCCTTTGCTTCACGCAAACATCCAACGCCCGGCCAAGCTGGACCTCCGTCCGCCATATCATGCGCATTTTGCATTTCCGTTTTCGTCAGGCGTGTAAAGTCAGCCCGTCCAACCACGCCGCATGGCATTCCAAAATCCAGTCTGGCTTCTGCTCATTCCGGCTCTCGCACTGACGGGCTGGCTGTGGCGCGGACTGGCACTGTGGCGACCGCTGCGGGCGGGAGCGCTTATTGCCATCGTGGTAATGCTGGCACGGCCGCAGGCGCGGATGCAGCAGGACGGAATGGACCTGTGGGTGCTGCTGGACCGTTCGGAAAGCACCGAGGACCGCATTGATCGCGGGCTGCCGGAATGGACGAAGCTCATGAAAGAGGGCGCACGCAGCCGGGATGATGAATTGCATCTGGTGGACTATGCGCTGCACGCGGTGGCGCAGGAAAACAGCGGTGGCGGATCGTTCACCGGCAGCCGGGTGCTGACGCGCACGGGTCTGGCGCTGGACAGCATCATCGCGCTCCGGCAGCCGGATAAGGCGTCGCGCATTGTGCTGTTCACCGATGGCTACAGCACGGAGTCGCTGGCGGGCATCGCGGATCGCCTGGCAAAGGAGAACATCCCGCTGGATCTGCGGCTGCTGCCGGAGCCGCCGGGCAGCGACTTTCGCGTGCGGCGGCTGCGCATGCCGGTCCGGGCGCAGTCCGGTGAACCGTTTCTCATCGAAGCGGAGATCACCGGCCCGCAGGACGGCGAGGTGCCGCTGACGATCCTGCGCAACGGCACGTCCATTCTGGAAACGAAGACCGTTCTCACCAAAGGCCGCGGCGTGGCGCGCTTCACGGATCGCATTCCGGGGACGGGCTCGTATCACTACGAGGCGCGCATTTCTCCGCCGGAGGATTCGCACCCCGGCAACAACCGCTACGATGCCTGGATCGAAATCACCGGTGGCCCGCGACTGTTGCTGGTGACGGCCTACAAGGGCGACCCGCTGGCGGAAGTGCTGCGGAAACAGTTCGTCATGGAGGTGGTGGAAGACCCCCACTCGCTGCGCGCGGGGCAGTTGTCAGGCTGTCGCGGCGTGATCTTCAACAACGTGCCGGCGTGGGAAGTGCCGGCGGAGTTTCTGGCGTCCCTGGATTTCTTTGTGAATGGTCAGGGCGGCGGGTTTCTCATGGCGGGCGGAAAGCGAAGTTTTGGGGCCGGTGGCTATTTTCGCTCGCCGGTGGATGCGCTGCTGCCGGTGAGCATGGAGTTGAAGAAAGATCAGCGGAAACTCGTGGCCAGCATGGCCATCGTTTTGGACCGCAGCGGCAGCATGAGTGCCGGAGTGGGTGGCGGACAGACGAAGATGGACCTCGCCAACGAGGGCTCGGCGAAGGCGATCGAGTTCATGGGCTATCAGGACAACATCGCGGTCTTCGCCGTGGACAGCGAGGCGCACGAGATGGTGCCGATGCAGCAGATAGACGATCAGGGAAACAAAGATGACATCATGGACATGACGCGCCGCATCACCAGCGGCGGCGGCGGCATCTTCGTCTATAACGGGCTCAAGGCTGGCTGGAAGGCGCTGCGAGGAACGGATACCGGCACGCGGCACATCATTCTCTTCGCCGACGCCGCAGACGCTGAGCAGCCCGGCGACGGACCAGGCGCGGACTACAAGTCGCTGCTGGAGGAAGTCGTCAAAGAAGGCGGCACTTGCAGCGTCATCGCGCTGGGCACCGAGCACGACAGCGATGCGGAGTTTCTGAAGGACGTGGCGCTGCTGGGCAAAGGCCGCATCTTCTTCACCGACCGGCCGGAGGACTTGCCGAATGTCTTCACGGCGGAGACGCTCGCGGTGACGCGAAATGCCTTCATCAGCGAGCCGGTGGAGACGCTGGTGAGCGGTCAGTGGCAGGAAATCTCGGCGAAGGCGATGCCGTGGCTGCCGCAGGTTGACGGCTACAATCTCAGCTACAAACGCGACTGGGCATCGCAGGCGCTGGTGACCAAGGATGAATACGCCGCGCCGCTCGTGGCGTGGGGTCAGCGCGGCGCAGGACGCACGGCAGCGGTGTGTTTCGCGCTCGGCGGGGAGTTTTCTCAAAGCGTCAGGGCGTGGCCCGCGTACGGTGACTTCCTGCAAACGACCGCGCGCTGGCTCATGGGCGAAGACCTGCCGCCGGACATCGGCCTGCGCTGGGACATGGCGGGCACCGCTCTCGGCATTGACCTTATGTACGCCGGCGAATGGGAGCAGACGTTCGCGCAGTCGCCGCCGCGCATCGTGCTGGCGAGCGGCGAGCGCGCGGAGAATCGCCGTGAGGCAACGTGGGAACGGATGCAGCCGGGCCATTACCGCGCGGCCATTGATCTGACCGAGGGGGAAGTCGTGCGTGGCGCCATCCAGGCTGGCAAACACACGATGCCGTTTGGCCCGCTCACGGTCGGCAGCAATGCCGAGTGGGCCTTCGACCCCGCCCGCGTCGAGGAACTCCGTCAGGTCTCCGCGCAAACCGGCGGCCGTGAACTCGTGGACCTCAAGGATGTTTGGAAGAGCCCGCCGATGCGCGAACTCACCGACCTCCGCCGCTGGCTCCTGCCGCTGGCCCTGCTGCTGATTCTCGCGGACGCGCTCATCACCCGCATGGGCTGGCGGATGCCGCAATTCGCGATGGCACGGCGCGTCAGGATGAAGCCCGCGACTGTTCACAAACCTGTAGCCGTGCCGCAGCCGGTGGTGATGGAAGAGGAGAAGCCAGAGCGCCTGGAGCCAGTCGCAGCGCCGGAAGACCCCGGCGCGAAGCAGCGGCGGATACGGTTTGCGCGGGCGAAGAAGCGATGAGACCGGGACCGCAATCGGCGCCTAACTGTCCGTCTCTCCCGCTTCGCGCGCGACAAAGGCAATGAGATCGTCTCCCAGGAAGAAGCGCGCCCTGCTGCGCAAGAGGAGCAAAGCGGCCTGGACCGAAGGAATGAGACCTTTCTGTTTCGCCCACACTACCATGCCCACGGTACCCGAGAGCTTGAGGCCGTGGCGCTCCGCAATTTCCCGGCCATCGCGCTCATCCATGAGGAGCCATGCGGCATGCATTTCGATGGCGAGGACGATGGCTTCGGCTTCACCCCGGTCGAGGTCCGCCTCCAGTTGCATCACCATGCCGGAGTCCCTGGGCGCGCAGACGCGGAGCCAGCCGGAGCAGCGGGCGTCTTCCAGTCGCTCCCAGTCCCGGGGAGTGCTGCGGCCCTCCAGTTCCTGCCAAACCGCAGGGGGAATGCTAACCGTCTCCCATCGTTGCTGCAGCCAGTCCAGCCAGCCCATCACGACGAGGGCGGAGACGGGCGAGGTATCACTCACCACCAGCATAGGCCATGTCTTTGCGAAAATCCTCGATCGAATAGTGCAACGGGATGTGCCGGCGGGCCAGTTCATCCTGAAAATCCGCACGGGTCATGCCGAGCAGACGCGCCGCCCGGCCGCTGCCAATGCGCTGCCGTGAATAAAGCCCGCACACCGTCTCTACGAGGAGCGCGCGATCATCCTGTGCTTCCACTTCGTGAAGCAGAGCAGCTACTTCGTCAGGAATCTCCAGCGTCAATTGCATGGCTGACCTGTAGAGGCAGAGTGGCGAAGTAAAACCGGAATCTGTCCTCCCCGCGACCGCAGCCGCGCATGACATGAAAAAGGATGCGTTTTCCTGAATGCTGCCTGCCCACTTGCCGGCTTCTGCATTAAGCGTCAGATGAACGGCATGACAGTTCCCCCCGGCGTCACTCTTCCCACTATTCCCATCGGTCCGTTACAAATGGACGGACGGCTGCCGGTTTTTATCCTCGGGCCGTGCGTGATGGAGTCGGAGGAATTCGTGTGGAAGATCGCGCGGGCATTGAAGGAACTGGCGTCGGCGGAGGCGGTGCCGTTTGTGTTCAAGGCTTCGTATGACAAGGCGAACCGCACCTCCTTTTCAAGCTATCGCGGGATGGGTTGCCGCGACGGCTGCCGCTTGCTGGCGGAAGTCGGCAAGGAACTCGGCGTGCCGGTGACGACGGATGTGCATTCGCCGGAAGAGGCGCGTACGGCGGGGGAATTCGTGGATGTGCTCCAAATCCCCGCATTCCTCTGCCGGCAGACGGACCTGATCGTGGCCGCGGCGGAGACCGGCCGGGTGGTGAATGTGAAAAAGGGGCAGTTCCTCGCGCCGTGGGACGTGAAGCACATCGCGGCCAAGCTGGTGGCTGCGGGGAATGAAAAGTTCTTTTTCACCGAACGCGGCAGCAGTTTCGGCTACAACACTCTCGTGGCTGACATGCGCTCACTCTATTGGATGCGGGAACAGGGCTATCGTGTGGTGTTCGACGCCACGCATTCCGTCCAGCGCCCGGGAGGACTCGGGGGCACGAGCGGCGGCGACGGCATCCTCGCTCCCGTTCTGGCGCGGGCGGCGGTGGCTGCGGGCTGCGACGGGGTGTTCATCGAGACGCATTTCGATCCTTCCCAGTCCCTCTCGGACGGGCCGAATATGGTGCCATTTGCGGAGCTTCCCGCGGTGGTGCGGAAGCTGAAGGCGCTGCATGTGGCAGCGAATGCAGAATGAAAAATGAAGAATGCGAATCCAGAACCGATGAAGACAGTCCGCTGCGGCGGGCGCTCCGCTGCTGTGTTCCTGATTCTGCATTCTGCTTTCTGCATTCTGCCTTTCTCCGGGCTGGCGCAGCAGCCTGCGCCTCCACTGCCGGATGAGGAAGACATTCCCGAACCGGACGACTCCTGGGACTTCACCAGCCGCCCCGGCCTCAGCGCCTCCATGCGACAGATGCTCGACAAGCTGGTGGCGGTGGGCCGGGCTCACGAAGGACTCCGCTACCCGATTTACAGTGACGGGAAAGTCAAAGTCTCGCCTGCGAGGGAGGCTGAGTTTCAAAGCGGGCGCGTGAGCCGGCTGGATGAAACCTGGGTGCAATTCACCAAGGCCTTATTCCAATCGTTCGGCGATCCCGCCGCGCCGGACACCGCGACCCGCACGGTCGCTCTGGAAAACGCGATCTATGACATCCGCTACGACATGATCTTCACTGACTCGCCGGTGCAGATCGAAGACAAGGCCGGGAGCATTCACAGCGGCGCCATGCTGCACGACCGCGCCACGGGCATCACGATCTTCAGTGGCGGCGTAGAGCTTTTTCTGCAAGAAATGCCGGACCTGGCACCCCAAGCTGCTCCGCTGCCGACTCCCACTCCCGCGGTCGATCTCGCACCCGCGCCGGCGGTCGCCCCGCCGCCAGCCCCGGCTTCCAAAAAACCGACCCCAAAACCCCGAAAGCCATGAACACTCGTTTGCTGCTCATTTTCACCCTCTCCGGTGCGCTGCCGCTGGCTGCACAGGACACGAAACCCGCCCCGGCCAAGCCCGCAGTGGAACAAAGCAAGATCGACAAGGCGAAGCAGGAACTCCGCAACCTGAAGGGCTTCAAAGACGCCGAGGCCAAACTAAAGAAGGCGAAGCAGAACATCGAGGCTGCGGAGAAGGAAGACACCCGCACAGAAAAGGAAGGACTGCCTTCCACCGAGGATGCCGCAGCCAAACTTGAGCGCCTCAAGAAGAGCACGAGCGAAAGTGACATCAAGGAACTGGAGGATCTCCTCAAGGACAACAAGTCAGCGCTGGAGGAGGAACTGAAGAAATTCAAAGCGCGCATGCAGGAAAAAATAAAGAAGGAGGGAGGCCCCGCACCGGCTCCGGTCCCTTCACCGGACCCGGCACCCGGCAGCTTCGACAATGTCCCAGTGCCTGCGGCGCTGCCCCTCCAGAAAGGCCCGGAGTTTCACCCCCCGCCCATCAAGGCGGATCGAATGATCAAAGGCCCGTCGCGTGATCCAAAGAATCCCGACAAGGAGTTGCCGGACTCGGATCAGCGCACGCGAACCTATGTCCTGACCGGGAATGTGACGGTGCGTCAGCCGACGATGGCGCTGGACGCCGACGAAGTGAACCTCCTCTTCAAAGCGGGCCAGGCTCCGGGCAGCGAGGGGGCTGTCAAAAAGGGAACGCCGCCCGCCGCGGACCCCATCGGACGTCCCAAAAAGCAGGGCTCGGCCATTGAGCGCATCGTCGCCCGCGGCCGGGTGCGCCTGATGTTTGTGGACAAGAACGGCCGCGTGCAGGTGGGCCGCGGCGACCATGTCACCTACGAGGAGAGCAGCGGTTGGTTCACCATCAAAGGCTGGCCGGAAGTGGAGTTCGACGGCAAACTCTTCCGCGGACCGTCGAAGGATTCCGTCATCCGCCTCAGCAGCCTCAACGAGGCCGATGTTCATGGATGCGCGTTCTACTACCTCGACAAGGCGCTCACCATGGAGGACTTCCCCAAGACCCCGGACAAGCCCGTCCCTGCCGCCGGCCCCATTCGTTCCGGCTCAGCTCCCGCCCCTTCCCCCAAGCCCCGCTGATTCATGCCCGGACCCATCCCCGACGAGGCCCCCCGCGAGCCTTTTCCCGACAGCGAATTCCTGCTCTCCACCCACGGGCTGGTAAAAATCTACGACGAACGCCGCGTCGTGAACGGCGTGGACATCAACGTCCGGCACGGCGAAATCGTCGGCCTGCTCGGCCCCAACGGCGCCGGCAAGACCACCACTTTCTACATGGTCGTCGGTCTCGTGCCGCCGAACGCCGGCACCGTGTTCTTTGACGGAAAGGACGCCACCCATCTCGCCATGTATCAGCGTGCACGCCTCGGCATGGGTTACCTTCCGCAGGAGGAGTCCATCTTTCGCAAGCTCACCGTCGAGGAGAACATCATGGGCGTCATGGAAACCATGCAGTTGTCCAAAGCCGAGAAAAAGGAGCGCCTCGAAGGCCTCATGGAGCGTTTCGGCATCGCCCACCTCCGCCGCAGCCACGCCATCACCCTCTCCGGCGGTGAAAAACGCCGCCTCACCATCGCCCGCAGCCTCGTCACCGAGCCCAGCCTCCTCATGCTCGACGAACCGTTCAGCGGCGTGGACCCCATCGCCGTCAACGAAATCCAGGAAATCGTCAAAAGCCTTGCCGAAGCCGGCCTCGCCATCCTGATCACCGATCACAATGTCCGCGAGACACTTTCCATCGTGGACCGCGCTTACATGATCTATGAAGGCAAAGTCCGCCGCGAAGGAACCCGTGATTTTCTGGTAAATGATCCCCTCAGCCGACAGCTTTATCTTGGCGAAAGCTTCAGCATGTGAGCCGCTTGGTTGCCGGACGGGCTTTGTAGGACCGTCAACACAATGACGACTTTGGAGAATCCTGTCGCTTTCTTCCTGATACTCACCTATCACTGTCAGGAAACTTCCAACCGATGAAAACGACCCGACTCCAAAAGAGAGTAATCCACGTCCCTGCCCTCACCGCCATCGCCCTGACGGTCATCCTGCCCGGCACAACGGCCCCCGCTCAAGAACCACCCGCCGCCGCCGCTGCCGTGCCTGCGGCGGATGCCCGCCCCGCCATTCAATACAGAGTGGAAGCAGAGAACAGAGTGCCGATGGCTGCGGGGCGCAATCTCATCATCCAGCGGGTGAGTCCACCCGTGCTGCCGCCCGCGCCGCCAGTGGTGCTGCGCCCGCCACTCACTCCGGCCCAGCTTGCCGCCCGCCACGCCGCCCGTCCGGCCCCGATCGAGACCCGGCTGCTCTCCCTCACAGTGACGCGCTACACGGAAAACCTCAGCTACATCGAATGGTGGCCGCAGGGCGGCGGTGAGCCCTACGGGGCATGGAGCAATGCCGACTACGAGGCCCTCCGCATGGTGCCGGAAATGGAGGTCACCCCCGGCGAGATCCGTTGGCTCATCTTTCCATACATCATCAATAACCGTATCCTCCGTCCGAGCACCGGACCACTGGCCCTGCCGCAACTCCCCGCCGACGGCCCCGGCTTTCTCCTCGTCAAAGGCGACCCCGCCGACCGGGACAACGTCAATCCCGTCGCCGCCCTGCACAAAATCTACAAGGAGGAGGGCGCAGAACTCAAACGCGTCTGGCTCGAACGCCAGCGCCTCCTTCTGGCGGAGGAAGCCTGGCGGGCCGCCAACCCGCCGCCAATCCGTGGCGACGCCGTCATCCGCTTCTGGATGATAGAGAGCCAGGTGCAAGACGCGCAACCCTCCAACCCTTCCCGGAAATGAACACCCGCTTTTGTCTCCTCATCCTGGCGGTTCTCTGCATCGCTACTCCGCTCCGTGCCGTCCCAGTTTCACCACACTCCCCGGTCACAATCACACGGGGCGCGACCGCTGGCGACTACATAATGTCATGGAAGACCCTGCCTGGTTACAGCTACTTCATCCAAACCTCTCTTGATCCCACCACCGGAGTCTGGAGCTATTTACCGTGCATCAGATTTGGCACCGGTGGTGACTTGGCCTGCGGCTTTAACTCTACCGAGCCCCGCACCTTCTTTCGGCTCCGTTACACCGACATACCGGTCCTTGGCGGCAACCCGGACACCGCAGATTTTGACGGTGATGGGCTGTCCAATGGGATCGAGATCTATGAACAGGCCGGGGATCCATTCATTGTAGATACGGACAACGATGGTCAAAATGACGCCCAGGAACGTGCCGCTGGCACGGACCCAATTAGGCCGGACACCGACAGGGATGGTATTTCGGACGGAGCGGAGGCCTCCGCAGGCTCCAATCCGTTGAGCTTTGACATGCCCGCAATAGGGGTCGAATTTGCGTGGCGACGTGCGGAGATCATTCAACACAACCTAGCCTGTCCACAGGAGCACACCAAGCTTTACCGCTTCCTCAGCAGCACGGCCCCGCCAACTCCGGCAACCAAGACATTACCCCCCTTTGAACACAGTACGGGTGGACAAACCACAACGCTCGATCCGCACTCCGCGGTTTACAATGCCTGGCAGGCCGCCGGCGGCTACACGGCGGACCCGGCCTTTACGACCAATATTAGAGCGTGGCCGGGCTGGATTGTCTTCGATCCTATCGTCCATAAAGTGCCTGAAGGGTTGCTGCGCCGCGACTTTTTCGGGACCCAACAGAGCCTTCAGGAAATTCAGGCAGTCGTTACCGATACCAGTCTGACCGCCGGCACCATCAGCCATAACCACACCGTCTATTACGGCACCGACACCGATGTGCGCCTCCACAGCAGCCGCCCCGTCCCTATTAACGTCACGCGTCATTTTCTGAAAATTGACCGTGAGCGGGCGGGCGATCCTGCGGTTCCAACTTCCTTGGTTTGGAACGACAAACCCAACCCCGAACCCAAAGACTTCGAGATGACTCTCGGGGAATCCTATTCCAAGAACCTCACGCTGACCTGGTCTGAAGATAACCGCATCCTGAGCCACCCTCAGACACTCTCTGTCGGCCCCACGCAGCCAATATTCACTACCAAGCAAGCGGAACGCCGCCTGGTGCTGCTCGATTTGGACATCCACGAAGTAATCTCCGACCAAATCGCCGGCAACACCGCCAACAAACTCCCCACCCGGTATTTCAAAGGTGAACCCAACAATCCCATGCTCCTCGCCACCCGTACGGGGCGCACTGCCAAGCTGCGCGTTCGGTTGGGCAGCATCGAACCCCGGCTCTACGCTGCCGTCCGCAAGGTGAACACCACCACCCTCCTCGCCCAGGCATCTGCTGCCAGCAGCCCGCTGTTGGACCTCTCCTTTACCGTGCCGACGGCCACCAGCCATGACCTCTACGAGGCCGTCTGTGGCTACGACGCCAACAACAACGGTGCCCTTGAGAACAGTGAGGTCCTCACTGTTTTCGAGAAGACGCCCCGGAAAGATGCCATGGGTCTGGATGCCACGGTAAATCTCGACCTGTTGGATAAATTCATAATCGTAGACTTGGGCCAGTTCGATCAATCGCGCAGCACCGCCTATGACTACGGTGATCCGCTGTTCCTTGGCGGATTATTCACGGGCTATGCGGGCGACTTGATTCACGCTTTTGCCGACGGGAGCAATACTGTCGCCGACGCCACCCGGACGGATACTATCCCCATCAGCTCCACACAGCCGGGTATTTCTCATCCACTTGGCGCTCGCTGGAACAATGCGGCCAATCAAGACACGACGTACAGATTTACATTTGCCGACGGGACCCCGGCGGCCGACAACATTGAAAGTTCACTCGCATTGAGGAAATTGGTCATCGACACCATCAAAGCCCGGAAGGCTGAAATGCTGGCCTACTCCGGCCCGGAAGAATGGCCCGTCACTCCCTACTACAGCTTTAGCGGGACGGATAACTTTATTGACTCGGAAGCCACAAATTCGTACTTAACCGTTCGCAGACTTGGTGTCGCTTTTGGAAAAGTCCCTATTGCTGGCCAGCTTCGGGTTAGTTACAAAAAAACAGGTGTCAATGCTATCCAAGTCGCTGGTGTGCAGATATCCGGCAGCATCGATGATCTCTACGATTGGGCCTACGCCGGTTTTTCTTTGAAATTTTACATCTACAATTTCTATGCGAAGGAACCGGCCATGACGCAGGCCGGTCATGCGACCCTTGCTCACGGAATATATCCCAATGCAGGCAAAATTTTCTTCACCCGAGTTAACTTCGACACCAACGGATTTAAGGACACATGGAACGGAAACTTCTGAAATACTGTTTGGCATGCTTTTTAGCGGTGATCATTGTGCGTCCTGCCGCGCGATCGGAGAGCAATCAGAAGTTGGAAGCACTCAAGCATCTGGTCGTCGAGGCCATGTCCTACCCGGCAGAAAAGCTGACGGTGGAGGAAGGGCCCATGTTTGGAAAGGGAGTGCCGAGAGATCCGGATTTGATCACCAACGCTATTTTCGGCTCTACGGACAATACGTTTATCCCGCTGCAAATTCTTATCGGAAAAACAGGCAGAGTGCTCCCTGCCGAAATGCGTGATGCGTTTGACACCGCGCTCGCGGCACCACCGAAAGTAAATGCCCCTGGACCAAGGCTGGAGCGAAGAATCCTGCCTGACGGGACGATTATATACGCAGGACCCGGCGGTGTAGGGATGATGTTCGTTTTGTTGCCATCCCAAAATGCTGAAGTCGCCTTTACGTGGACGTTTCCTACTGAGAATCCCGTCGAAATCGGAAATGCTCCTGAAGCCTACCGTCAGATGTTTTCTGAGAAATGGTCGCCGGATGACTGGATAAAGTTGATCCATCCATTAGCCACGAATTCCCTGAATGTGATGCTCGGTGAAAAGCAGACCCCACCGGACGCGTCAAAACCAGCGAACCCCAGGACTACACCACATGTCGGGCTGCCGGAGTCCCCCGGTAACACGCACCGTGCCAACGCGGGGCGCGAGCCAACGGAAGCCCCATCCCTCTGGCCGTGGGTGATCGCCGGAGTGCTGATGCTCGGGCTGCTCATTGCTGCACTGAGGAAGCGACGGTAAGACCCCCCCGGTCCCCGATTCCTCCTGCGCCATGCCTGGCTCTACATTCAAATCCCTAACGGCGGAAACCCCGATTCGCATCGCGATTGGCGCGGCCTTGTTCGCAGGGGCAGTTTGGTTGGCTCTGGTATGGCGGAGCTTCCATCCCCATCGTGCCACGCCGATGGCCGGCCCCGCCGGCGCCACGCACCGGGCCTTCTTTGAGAACGTGGGTTTTCAAGACGCGGGCCACGTTCTCTGCGCCTCAGATTGGCCGCACACGCTCACTATGCCTGTTTCGCTGGGGGAGGTGCCTTCTTCGGAAAGCTGCACCTCCCATGTGTTCTGGAGTATCGACGGCAGTGTCCTGACGGTGCGGGACCGCGGCGAATTTAGATGTGCCTATGACTACCGGGAACACGAAAAGATCGAATACGAGCCGGATCGGATTGAAAAACTCATCACCTCGCGTGGTGGTCTCGGTCCGGAGTACGCTGACTATCCGGACAGCAAAGGCGAAGCACCAGCACCGCCTCTCTGGCCCTGGCTGAGTGGTGGCCTGCTGCTGCTGCTGCTCCTGCTTTTCGCTCTCAGACCGCACCGGGCTCGACGCCGGAACTAATCCCTGCGCTTGCGGGCGGACGGCAGCGGAGGAGGAGACGGCGTTATGAAAACACCATCCATCAGTGTGCATTTGCTGACATGTGCGGGGCGCGAGGCTTATCTAGCGGAGACGCTGGTGTCTTGGCGGGCTTGTGACTGGGGGATGGTGGCAGAGCCGGAGATTTTGGTGAATGAGGAGCGGGGGGAGGGGATTCCGCAGGTCGTTTTCAATGGGTTTGTGAGGATACTCAGGGAGGCGATGACGGGGGACGCGGAGTATTTTCTGGTGCTGGAGGATGATATTGCGGTGGCGCGGTATTTTAGAGAGGCGGTTTTGGCGTGGGGTCCGTTCCGGGAGGGGAGGATCGGGGTGGCGCATTTTTATGATCCGGGGCTGCCGATGGTGGAGGAAAATACGGCGGGGTGCTATAAGGTGGCGGATTCGTGGGGGGTGTTCGGGAGCCAGGCGCGGCTGTTTTCCCGGGAATGCGTGGAGTGGCTGCTGCCGCTCTACACGCTGGCGGCGGAGCATCACGATCAGCAGACGGCGCGGCTGGCGGCGCTGCGGTGGCCGCTTTATTATCACCTGCCCTCTCTGGTGCAGCACACGGGGCGGCTCAGTACGTGGGGGGACGGGCCGTTCCACAGTGCGGGGGATTTTGACGAGCACTGGCGTCCGGGGGTGTAGGGAGGCGTGGAACAATTGTTCTACGCTGGATTAAGAAGGATGAGGGGCGTTTCGGCGTAAGGGGTTGATGTTCAAGAGAAAATGCCTCACATAAGCTTTAATTCTGCGGCTGCACTTTTGAAAAGTGCAGCCGCACCGGAGAAAGGTGCGGCCGCACTGGCCTCTGGTGCAGGCGCATTTACGCCCGGTGCGGCTGCCAATCCGGCGAGTGCAGGTGCCTCTCCGGGGAGTGCTGCCGCACTGCGCGGGGTGGCGGTGGCCATTCGTCCCGGTGCAGCCGCATTTTCCCGGGATGCAGGTGCCCCCGCGGCGAATGCAGACGCCTGCTCTGCGGCGGCAGACACGGTGCGGGGATTTCCTGCTAACTATGAAATATATCTTGCCATGCGTCGCGGAGTGCAGAGAATCACCGGCATTATGTCACAGGTAAAACTTGATCTCCGCGGCAAGACCGTTTCGCAAAAGCTCACGCTGGCACAGACGGTCATCACTCAGAGCACTAACAATCCTAACCTGCCGGACGCCAATCCCGCGACGGTGGTGACGCTCAATGCGAAACGCTACACACTCCAGGTGTGCCAGGCCAACAGTGCAGCGAAGAAGCAGGATTTGGCCACGGCCACCGAGGCGCTGGAGGCGGCGGAAAAGGAATTTGATACCGCGTTCGGCCAGCACGGAGCCTATGTGCAGGACCGCACCGGCGGCGTGGCCACGAGCATCAGCAGCACCGGACTGGGCGTGGCCGATGAGTCACATGCCCCCACAGCGCTGACGGCGCCGCAGCACTATGATGTGACCCTCGGCGACGAAGCAGGTGAACTGCACGCGGACTGGGATCCGGTCCCGGGCAGCAAAGGCTACGAAACGGAAGTGACCACGGACCTCACAGGTGCCACCGGCTGGGGGAACAGGAAATATTCCAGCAAGTCAGATCTGGATATCAAGAACCTCACCAGCGGAACGACGTATCTGGTGCGCACTCGCTCCGTGGGGAGCGACAACCGCGAAGGCCCCTGGAGCCAAACGGTGCAGCGCCGCGCACCCTGACAGGACGGGGAGAGTATTCCGCCGCAGGGCGCGTGGTGTGGAAATGATGCCGCGTGCGACAGCTTTATCTTGGCGAAAGCTTCAGCATGTGATAAAAGGGGGCAGAAATGATTGCCGTGCGAAGAGGTCAGCGGCACCGCTCCCCGGGAACCGGGGGACGGGCGGTGAGATGTATCGCCCTCCAGGGGCATGCGACGGCCCGGGATGTGCTCCTTGAAATCGGGATGCCCCCGCCTTTTCTCCTCCCATACTTTTCCCGAACCCAAACAAACCAAACATATGCAAACAGCAAACGTGGACCTGCACATCACCGTCACCGGACGCCATCTCGAAGTCACGGAAGCCATCCGTGACTACGCAAAGCGCAAGATAGACGGACTGCACCTTGATTACCCCCGCATCATCGAAGCCAAAGTCATCCTCGACGTCCAGTCGCACCACCGGCACTTCGCGGAAATCATCCTCTTCTGCGCCAATCACATCACCATCGAGTGCTCCAGCACGAGCGATGACCTCTATGCGGCCATAGACGAGACCATCAGCAAGATCGCGCGCCGGATGCGGAAGTTCAAAACGCGCATCCTCAAGAATCACCGCCCGCGCAAAGGCACCATCCGTCACCTCGATGAGCACGTCTACGCGGCGGAGGGTTTCCCCACGCACGAGGCGGACGAGATCGAGCCGGTCATCATCCACCCGGAGAACTATCGCATCAAGCCGCTCTTCCCGGACGAAGCCATCACCGCGCTGGAACTCAGCGAACAGCACTTTGTCATCTTCCACAATCAGAAGAGCCACGAATTGAATGTCCTCTTCCGCCGCAAGGACGGGGACTACGGCATGATCGCGCTGCCGGGGGGCAACGGCGTCACCCATTGATGTCTGCAAAGTGAACCGCACGGCCCGGCGCTCCGGCGTCCGGGCCGTGCGCACACTTTTGGATGCACGCCCGGCATTACACTCCAGGATGCCGGCCATGATCCAGTCTGACTCCACGCTCACTCCCGCCGCCCTGGCCCCCGTTTGCCGGCGACTGTTTGAGGTTTCCGCCCCGAAAATCCGCCGCCTGCAGCAGCGCTGGGACTCCAGCAAAGGCTCGCCCGTTTTCACATGGGCCGGCGAATACACGACCCGCGGCTGGACGGAATGGACGCAGGGGTTTCAGTTCGGATCGGCCATTCTGCAATTCGATGCCACGGGTGACGAGGAATTCCTCGCCATGGGCCGCGAGGCGACGGTGAAATGGATGGCTCCTCATGTCAGCCACACCGGCGTGCATGACCACGGCTTCAATAACATAAGCACTTACGGCAATCTGCTGCGCCTCATGAACGAGGGCCGTATCGCGGAGAGTGTATGGGAGCGGAATTTTTACGAACTCGCCCTCAAACTCAGCGGTGCCGTCCAAGCGGCCCGCTGGACGGCGCTCTCGCCGGATCTCGGCTATGTCTATTCCTTCAACGGCCCGCAGTCGCTCTTCGCGGACACCATCCGCTCCATGCGGTCGCTTTATGTGAGCTGGCAACTCGGACACAAGTTCATGGGCGAAGGCGACACGCAGATTGATCTGCTCGGCCGCGCTCTCCAGCACGCGGAGAGCAGCGCCCGCTGGAATGTGTGGTTTGGTAAAGGCCGCGACAGCTACGACGAGCGTGGCCGGGTGGCTCACGAAAGTATTTTCAACCTGAACGACAAAGCTTACCGCTGTCCCTCGACGCAGCAGGGCTACAGTCCGTTCAGCACCTGGACGCGCGGACAGGCGTGGATTCTCTGCGGGTTCGCCGAGCAGTTGGAACTGCTGCTCACGCTGGATGAAGGCGTCTTCGCACCGCACGGAGGGAAAGAGAAATGGATCGCGCGCTTCCGCGAAACAGCGGAGGCCACAGCGGATCACTTCATCGCCAACACGCCGGTGGACGGCATCCCCTACTGGGACACCGGCGCGCCAGGTCTCGCACATCTCGGAGACTGGCGGAATGCCCCGGCGCAGATTGAGAATGATCACGAACCCGTGGACACCAGCGCCGGCGTCATCGCCGCGCAGGGTTTGCTGCGACTGGGCCGCATCACGCCCGGCGACGCCGGCACCCGCTACACCGCCGCCGGCCTCACGGTGGCGCGCTCGGTGCTCAGCGAACCCTGCCTTTCTCCCGACGGGAACCATGAGGGGCTCATCCTTCACAGCATCTACCACCGTCCCAATGGCTGGGACTACATCCCGCCCGGCAGCCGCATCCCCAAAGGCGAGAGCAGTCAGTGGGGAGACTACCACGCCCGCGAACTCGCTCTCCTCATTCTGCGCATGGCGGAAGGCAAAGACCTGCGGTTCTTCCTGTAACTTTGTCTCTGCATGAACAGCACGCTCTCCATCCACACCATCACCAACAAGCCCTGGTCCGTCGAACAGTGCATTGAGAAGTATGCCGCCGCGGGCGTGGGGGGCATCACCCTGTGGCGCTACAATTTCGAGGGACGCGACCCTGCGAGCGTGGGACGCATGATCCGCGAAGAAGGCCTCACCTGCACCGGACTGGCTCGTGGCGGATTCTTCCCGGCGGTGACAGCAGAGGCAAGGCAGGCGGCCATTGATGAAAACAAGCGCGCCCTCGATGAAGCAGCGGCCTGCGGCGCTCCGGCGCTGGTGCTGGTCTGCGGCGCAGTGCCGGGGCAATCGCTCGACATTTCGCGAGGCCAAATCATCGAAGGCATCGCCGGATGCATGGATCATGCGCGAGCCGCGGGCGTACAGCTCGCCATCGAACCGCTGCATCCGATGTATGCCGATGACCGCAGCGCCATCGTCACCACCGGCCAGGCGAACGACGTTTGCGACGCCCTCGGCAGTCCGCCGGAAGTCGGCATCGCCCTGGATGTCTATCACACCTGGTGGGACGCCGCGCTGGAGACAGAAATCCACCGCGCCGGGCAGCACGGCAGACTCTTCGCCTTCCATGTCTGCGACTGGAAACCCCCGACACTCGACCTGCTCAATGACCGCGGCCTGATGGGCGAAGGCTGCATTGATATCCGCCGCATCAAATCATGGGTTCAGGCATCCGGCTGGCAGGGACTCGATGAAGTGGAGGTCTTCTCCACCCGATGGTGGGCCGCAGACCAGGACGACTACCTCGCCCGCATCATCGCCGCATGGCGGCATTGAGTGTCACCGGCGCTACCGCTGCTGACACCAGCGATCCGTTCATTCCACTGACTGCCTGCGAAAATCCGCTACGGCCTTCTCAATGGCGTGGCGCACTTCGATCCAGCCGTTCGCCCTCGGCGAGTAGCTGGAGATGGGCTTCGAGCCTGCGGTGGCGCACTGAAGGGCGGCGATGCGGCGCTCCTGCACATCGTTCTGGCTCAGGAGCGAATCATCCAGTCGGATCCACACGACACGCGCGCGCTTTTGATCGTGACGCTCAAGGGCGATGGGCAACTCCACTTCGCGGATGTATTTCGAGGTAAGGAACGGCGCTGAGACGAGCAGCAGGATGAGGTCGGCCTGACCCAGTCGCTCCCGGATCATGGCATCGAACTCCTGGCCGGCGATCAACTGACTGTCGTCCCACGGCTGCACGAAGCCGTGCTGGTCCAGCCATTCCAACTGCTCCGAAAGCCTGTCCGCCTGCGCCCGGTTCTTCCGGGCATAGCTGACAAAGAGCGAAAGCGGGCGGCGGCCCTGCGCATCCACGCGCGGTGGCGCCGGAGCCGGCTCCGCGGGAAGACGGGAAAAGTAAGCATCCAGCATCGCCCGCGGTTCCGCCGCTTTCTCATGGCCGGGGCCGGAATCCGCCCACGATGGCCCAAGGAGCGATGAGGGCAAACCCAGCGCAGAGTTGCCGTGCAGATACAACGCCCGGAGCTTCCTAAGTTCCCGCAGCCCTCCCGGCAGCGCCGACAATTGATTGGCTGACAAATCGAGCACCTCCAGATTTCGCAGCCCCGCCATTTCCCGTGGCAGTGCCGTCAGCCGGTTGTCGCTCAGGTTCAGCGTCTGCAATTGCGCGCACTGCCCCAGTTCCGCCGGCAGCCCGCTCAACCGGTTGCCGTTCAAAAACAGCGACTCCAACTGCGTCCACCCGCCCGCCTCCGGCGGCAGTTCCGCCAGTTGGTTGTCGCTCAGATTCAACAGCCGCAATTCCCCGCACCGCCCAATCTCCGCGGGCAACTCCCGGAGTTGATTCCCCTTCAAGTATAACCGCCGCAACTGCCCGCACTTCCCGATCTCCGGCGGTAGTTCCGCCAGCCCACGGTCGGAGAGATTCAGCGACTTCACTGCCTCCCCGGACGCCCCTGCCCCTGCCGCGCCGAGGATTTCCTCCCGCGCCCGGCCGTATATTTTCTGCTGCGATGGCGTCATGCTGCGCAGCATGAACACGAACGACTCAATCGCAAGTCCCGGTCAGCATTGCCTGGTCAGGGCACGGTGACCCGGATGCGGTAGAAGGCAGCTTTCGGCGGGATGGCCGAATCAGTCAGACTGACCGGACCATCGGTGGCCAGCGGACCCTGGGATGCCACAGACGCCCACGATCCTGAAGCGAGCGCCGCCGCACTGCGCTCCAAAAGGTAGGACCGCCCCGCGCGGCCTGCTGCTGTGGCGGTGAACGAAGTGGCCGTGCGTGCGGTGGTCAGCACTTTGAACCGGTCCGACGCACTGTTCGGATTCGTTCCCGCCGCGAACTCAGCCAGGTTGTTCATCCCGTCGCCGTCGGGGTCCGCAGTGTCGGCGGCGTTGCCCGCGTTGGCGGTGGTGCCGAAATTGGCGAGCCGCCAGGCATCCGGGATCAGGACGGAGGTCGTGTAGGTGCAAGTGTAGGTGGAAAGCTGGCCTCCGGTGACGGTGATTATTTGGGACACCGGGGCAGAGAAGCCGGCGACCGCGCTGCATTCGAGCACATATGTGCCGGCGGTTAGGCTGCTCTTTTGTGTGTCTGGCGCACGCCATGCTGTCTCCGGCTGGAGCCGCCACCCGGCGCCGGCGGCCCGGGCCGCTGCGGGTTCGATGAGCACTTTCACGGCCCCGGGCTGGGCGGTATCGAGGTTGCCGGTGACGATAGTGAGGGTGATGCCGCCGCCAGTGTTGTTGGAGTCGTTGCTGCCGCTGGTGGCGGCTCGCTGAAAGAGATCGATCACGGCGCTGTCGAGGGCGCGCACGAGGGTTTGGGTATTGCCGCCGAGATAGACGGCGGCGGGGTAATAGGCACCGCCTTCAAACTGCACACAGAGTGGTCCGCCCGAGGCGCCGCCGCTGCTGCGGAGGTCCGCGGTGGTATAGACCTGGCCGGAGGCGCGGGTGAAAACAGCGGGCAGCGGCGGTGTGGCATGGAGCCGGCCCTGCGCCGCCGCCGGGATGCCATCCACGGAATAACCTGCGAGGATTTTCTGCGCCGGGGAGAGGAGGAACTCATTGAGCACAGAGTCACTGGCGAGAAAGCCGCTGGAGCCGCCACGCCCCGGCAAATTAGCG
>JANOZA010000522.1:0-4133 GCA_031429155.1 Verrucomicrobiota bacterium
CGATGCTGCTATCCATGGCTGGTCCAGAAGCGGCTCAAACACAGCCGCTTTTGTCTCAGGCGCAACGTTTACCATTTTCTGCAGCAGCGTCTGCGCAGAGGCGACTTGGAAGGGCTGGCCGTCACCAGATGGCATGTCCACCGTTTTCAGCCACGCGGCTGCCTGATTGGCTCCCCCCTGTTCGATACACTTTTGCACAAACACCCCGGCGTGCTGCGCTCGATCTTCTTCTGGAAAAATCCGCAGGTAGTTCATCGCCTGGTTCAGATCATTTTTCACCACCCCCGAGATGATGGAGTTTGCCATCCCCTCACGGAAGCGGCCGTCCTCCAACTTATTCCACCACTTGATGGCGTCCTCTGGCGAGGTCTCGGCCCATGCCGTCATGCACATCGCGTGGTGGTCCACCACGCTTACGTCTGGAGAAGTATAGCGTTGCTTATTTCGCTCCATTGCAGCTAAGCCATCTATGCGACCGGACAAATCCATGAACATGCTGAATTCATCGTAAAAAAGCCTGCCTTTCCGGTCGTGGACGCGGAATCCTTCCACCACGGCATCGCTGTCACCGGGCCTGAAATGCGCCAGCAACTCAAGAAGGCGAATCATGCGTTGAGCCTTGCCACTGGTATTTAGAACGTCTGTGGTGGCCTCCGTCAGCGCTTTCTGATGTATGGCCATATCACTAGAACCGACGCGAGCGGCCACCGATTCATCGAGGCTTCCAGTCTTCAAAGCCCCCGGTGCAGCCGGAACCGCAGATTTCGGTCCCGCAGCGACGGAGGAGGCCTGGCTTTTGATGCGCGACGCTGCCTGAGAATCCGAAGCAGTTTCGTTTCGAATGAACCACCCGCCAGCGAAGCCGAGGCCGGCGCAGACTCCACCCAGTATCCACAGTTTAGAGTTTTTGTGCATGGCACGGGATAGTTCAGCCGTTCGCCCGCAGGATCTGCGCGAGGACGTAGGGCAGGATGCCGCCGGCGCGGTAGTAATCAATTTCGATGGGTGTGTCTATGCGCACGATGACCGGCACGTCGAAGGTGCTGCCGTCGGCTTTGTGGACGCGGAGGGTGGCTTCGCTTTGCGGCTTCATGCTGCTGCTGACGCCGAGGAGGTCGAACGTCGCATCGGCGAGATCCTTCACTTTGTCGTAGTCGGCTTTGTCTTTGAAATTGCAGGGCAGCACGCCCATGCCGACTAGGTTGCTGCGGTGGATGCGCTCGAAGGACTTGGTGATGACGGCCTTCACGCCGAGAAGGTTCGTGCCCTTGGCGGCCCAGTCGCGGCTGGAGCCCATGCCGTAGTCTTCGCCGCCGATGACGATCGTCGGGGTGCCGGCGGCGAGATACTTCGCCGCGGCATCAAAGATGGGAAGCGTCTCCCCATTCGCTTTCGTGATGCCGCCTTCGATGCCCGGCACCATGAGGTTCTTGATGCGGACATTGGCGAACGTGCCCCGGGTCATGATTCGGTCATTGCCGCGGCGGCTGCCGTAGCTGTTGAAGTCGGCGGCGGTGACGCCGTTGTCGCTAAGGAACGCGCCGGCGGGGCTGTCCTTCTTGATATTACCGGCAGGACTGATGTGGTCGGTCGTCACGCTGTCGCCAAAGATGCCGAGCGGGCGCGCGCCTTTGATCTCGGTGATCTCACCAGGCACGGTGCTGAATTTGTCAAAGAACGGCGGCTCCTGGATGTAGGTGGAATCCTTGTCCCATTCATAGACATGCCCGACGCTGCCGGGGATTTCGTTCCACTTCGGATTCTGCCCGGCGAAGTCAGCGTAGAGCTTCTGGAAGACTTCCGGCGAAAGTGCACTGCTCATGGCGGCGTGAATTTCTTCGCTGGTCGGCCAGATGTCGGCGAGCATCACGGGCTGGTCGTTGCTGTCGAATCCAAGCGGCTCCGTGGTGAGGTCAATGTCCACCGTGCCGGCGATCGCGAAGGCCACGACGAGCGGCGGGGACATGAGAAAGTTCGCTTTGATGTTTTGATGGACGCGGGCCTCGAAGTTCCGGTTCCCGGACAGGACGCTCGCGGCGACGATGTCTTCGGCCTTCACCACATTCTCAATGCCGGCGTCGAGCGGGCCGCTGTTGCCGATGCACGTCGTGCAGCCGTAGCCGACGGTCTGGAAGCCGAGTTTGTCCAGTTCCACCTGGAGCCCGGTTTTGGTGAGGTAATCGGTCACCACCCTCGAGCCCGGCCCGAGGCTGGTCTTCACCGACGGATTCACTTTCAGTCCGAGGGCGTTCGCCTTCTGCGCCAGCAAGCCGGCGGCGAGCATCACGCTCGGGTTGGAAGTGTTGGTGCAACTCGTGATTGCTGCGATGAGCACGCTGCCGTGCGAAATCGTGTCGGTGATGCCGCCTTTGGAATCCACCACGACATCCCACGCAGGATAGCCGGCCTCGTGCGGCGGGTTCTCCACCACGGCACCGACTCCGGCGAGTGAACTCAAGCCATCGGACGCGTCCGGCACTTCGTCGAGTGATTCACCGGCACCGGCGAATTTCGCTTTTCCGTAGCCATCGGGAGCGGGCTTGGCGAGAAGTTCATTCCATTTTGGCTTCAGCGCATCGAGATCAATGCGGTCCTGCGGGCGCTTGGGTCCGGCGAGTCCTGGCTTCACGGTGCTGAGGTCCAGCTCCACCACCTGGGAGTAATCAATGTCGCCGCTCTGCGGGATGCCCCACAGGCCCTGAGCTTTGTAATAGTTCTCCACCGTGCCACACAGTTCCGCGCTGCGGCCGGTGCCTTTAAGATAGGCGATCGTCGCCTCATCAATGCCGAAGAAGCCCATCGTCGCGCCGTACTCCGGTGCCATGTTGGCTATCGTCGCACGGTCCGGCACACTGAGCGCCACCGCGCCGGGGCCGTAGAATTCCACGAACTTGCCCACAACCTTCGTCTTCCGCAGCATCTCAGTGACGCGCAGCACGAGATCCGTCGCCGTCACGCCGGCCGCGAGCGCGCCGGTGAGGTGAACGCCCACGACTTCCGGAACGAGGAACGTCACCGGTTGC
The DNA here is from genome assembly GCA_031429155.1 of Verrucomicrobiota bacterium. Classification (GTDB taxonomy): domain Bacteria; phylum Verrucomicrobiota; class Verrucomicrobiia; order Verrucomicrobiales; family V1-33; genus V1-33. The sequence continues at coordinate 3,024 of JANOZA010000522.1, forward strand.
CCGAGCATCCCGGCTTCCGCCTCAATGCCGCCCACGCCCCAGCCGACGACGCCGAGGCCGTTGATCATTGTCGTGTGCGAGTCCGTGCCCACGAGGCTGTCAGGATAATAGACGCCGCTTTTCTCCAGCACGCCCTTCGCGAGATACTCCAAGTTCACCTGGTGAACGATCCCGATGCCCGGCGGCACCACCTTGAAGGTATCGAACGCCTGCTCGCCCCATTTCAGAAACTGATAACGCTCGCGGTTGCGGTGAAATTCCAAATCCAGATTCCGCGCCAGCGAGTCCCCCGTGCCCGCGAAGTCCACCTGCACCGAGTGGTCCACCACGAGGTCCACTGGCACCAGCGGCTCGATCATCTTCGGGTTCTTCCCCATACGGGCCACCGCGCTGCGCATCGCCGCGAGATCCACCAGCAGCGGCACGCCCGTGAAGTCCTGGAGCACGATCCGCGCGACCACGAACGGAATCTCATAGTCCCCTGGCGCCTTCGCATTCCACCCGGCGAGGTTCTTCACGTCCTGTTCCGTCACCTTTTTGCCGTCGCAATTCCGCAACACGCTCTCCAGCACGATGCGGATGGAAGTCGGCAGCCTCTCAAGGCCGGGCGCGACGCCCGACTCCTTGAGCGCGGGCAGCGAATAATAAGAGCCTTGGGAGCCGGAACCGGTGGTGAATTGGCGAACGGTGGTATTCATGTCTATGGGGGAAAGATGCCTACTCCTTAGCCCCCCGGCGGAAGGGAATGCAAGAGGCGAGAAACTATGAAGCACTCCCACCTGCACCAAGTCTCGTGCCACACCACGGGCAGAAATGGATTTGAACGCAGGATGTTCCGCCGTCGTGGACGATGATGCCGTATTCCCGTGTCGGCGACCAGTAGTGAACGAGTGCATCCGGACACTCGAATCTATCGCCGTGCTGGTCGCACTTCTTTGTCACAGCTTCAGTCATTTTAGGGCAACAATGGGATAGCATCATTCGGATTTGAGATTTTTTAGCGGCTCAATCCCACCACCAGTTAAGGAACTGCTCCGGTGCCAGTTCCATGAGCACAAAGCAAACTGCCAGTGACGCCATGTAGGCGGCGATGTAATTTAAGCCTCGACG
>JANOZA010000523.1:0-1532 GCA_031429155.1 Verrucomicrobiota bacterium
ACCCAGTCCGCATCCGTCGAGCCGCTGCGGCAGTAGGCTTCGAGGTAGTTGATCTTGATCTCCTTACCGGGCACTGCGGGTGCGTGAATGACGAGCCAGTGGTCCTGCCGGCTGAGCGTGATAGGGCCTGCCGTTTTCGTCTCCTCCAAAGCCCAGCCGACCGGAAGGCGGGCGAAGACGATGCGCCCGTAGTTGTCGGCTTCAAACAAGCACCCCAGCGTCCCGTCCGGGAACGAACAAAGCACGCTGTAGGCAAACGGGCCGGGATAGAGCAGACGCTTCACGGGCCAGGACTTGCCGTCGTCGGCACTCAGCCAGACGGTGCCGCGCTCGCGCTTCGTGGAATCCGGGCCGCTGTGAACCATCATGCCGGTAAAGGAACCCTCCGGGAAGAGATGCCGGATGGTGGAGGCCATGCAACTCGGGTCCGTGAGTGCTGGCGAGTCCTGCACTGAGGACCAGGTTTTTCCGCCATCTTTACTGACGGCTGACTTCCTCACTTTGGCTCCGGCAAACTGCCGGCTGTCCAGCAGCACACTGCCGTCGGGCAGTTCAGCCATTTGAACTTCGTTGATCTGGCTGCGCTCGCCGCCTTTGCCATCGGGCACGAGCGCGCCGGGGACATCGTCGCCGTAGGCCCAGGTCTTGCCGGCGTCGTCGCTGAAGACGGTATAGTTCTGCCATATGCCGAATGGGCCTTCGTTGAAGGGAATGATCAGCCTGCCCCTGTGCGGTCCTCGTGTGAGTTGAATGCCTACACCGGGGCCGCTGCAAACCGTCGTCGCGCGCTGCGGGCGCTTGGTTGTCGCCGTCACATCCTGCGGTGTCGCCCATGTCAGCCCGTCGTCATCAGAGGTAAGGATGAAATTCCGGTAGATGTCCTGGCCTTCCAGACCGGTCGCGATCTTTGCGTCGTGCTCTCTGAGGTGCGACGGGATGCGCTGGTACCACAGGAAGATGCGTCCGCTTTGCTGCTCCTGCACCACGGTGGGATTGTTGAGTGAGTGCGCGCCGTCATCGTGCAGCACCTTCAGCGGACTCCATGTTCGGCCCCCGTCGGTGCTGCGCTTCATGATGATGTCATTCTCCGCCTGGTCCGATGGCTTCTGCCTGCCTTCGGCAAAGGCGAGGACACTTCCGGCTTTGGTGACGATCACCGCCGGAATGCGGATCTGGGCGTAGCCCTCGGCCGTGGATTTGAATACGTCGAAAAACTCGGCCTCGGTGGCGGTGAGATTTACGACCGTGAGGAGGAGGATACAGAAGTGTTTCATACAGTGTGGCAAATTAGAGTTTGATCCAGTCGAAGAAGCCCAGCGTTTCCAGGGCGCTGCGCAGTTGTGTCGTTTGCTGAGGCGTGAGCTTTGTATTCGGAAGCCGCGGCGGGCCAACATCCACGCCGAGCATTCCCATGGTCGCCTTCGCGGCCGCCATGTAGCCGAAGCTAGCGAGCGACTGCACAAGTTGCACGCCGCGGAACTGCTCCACCCGGGCGGACGCAAGGTCTCCGCGTGAGAAGGCGGCAAGTAGCC
>JANOZA010000524.1:0-13519 GCA_031429155.1 Verrucomicrobiota bacterium
GGCCGTCAGGAACTCGATGACGATCAGGATATTCACTATCCGGGCATCATGCGCGCAAACGCAGCGAGTGGCTACAACCGCTACGTCCGACAGGAGTATATCCCAAAGGCTGCTGACAAGCTGGCTGCGCTGAATGCAGCGGTGAAGTTGTGTGACGTGTAGCGTGTAGCGTGCCCCCGGTCATCATGCGCCTTTTCATCACCGGCATCTGCGGCTTCGCGGGCAGCGCGCTTGCGCGGCATCTGCGTGAACTGATTCCCGGATTGGAGGTCAGCGGGATGGACTCGCTTTCGCGTCCTGGCAGTGAAACCAACCGCCGCAGCCTCGCCGCTGAGGGCATCTCCGTCGTTCACGGCGATGTGCGCTGCGCTTCAGACTTCGAGTCACTGCCCGACGCCGACTGGGTCATTGATGCCGCCGCGCAGCCGAGCGTGCTCGCCGGCGTGGATGGCAAGTCGAGCCCGCGCCAGCTCCTTGAGCATAATCTACTGGGGACGGTGAACATCCTCGAATTCTGCCGCAGGACCGGCGCGGGGTTCACGCTGCTGAGCACGAGTCGCGTCTATTCCATCGCCGCGCTCACGGCACTGACGTTGAAGCATGACCGTCAGCGACTGACTCCTGACGGGGAGATTTCCGGCGGCTCGGGCCAGGGAATCAGTGAGACATTTTCCACTGCTGCTCCCGTTTCCCTCTACGGCAGTACGAAGCTGGCTTCCGAAGCCCTCGCTTTGGAATACGGAGCGGCGTTTTCTTTTCCTGTCTGCATCCTGCGCTGCGGTGTGCTGGCTGGTGGGGGGCAGTTTGGCACGGCTGAGCAGGGCATCTTTTCCTGGTGGGTCCATGCATGGAATCAGCGGCGACCGCTGCGCTACATTGGATTTGAGGGACATGGCCACCAGGTGCGCGATGCCCTGCATCCCGCGGACCTCGCGCGGCTCGTGGCCATGCAAATGCAGTCGCCCGCCGCCGGCAAGCCCGGCATCCTGCACGCTTCCGGGGGCCTAGAGAACAGCATGTCGCTCGCGGAACTCAGCGACTGGTGCGGAGGGCGCTTTGGCCCGCACCAGGTCACCGCCGACGGCACGCCACGCCCGTTCGACATCCCCTGGCTCGTGCTCGACTCCACCGCCGCCGCCCTTGCGTGGGACTGGCGTCCGCAGCGCAGCCTTCCGTTCATTCTTGAGGAAATCGCACGTCACGCAGAAGGAAATCCCAGCTGGCTTGACCTCGCCCGGGCCTAGTGTCAGGCTGCCGCACCCATGGCCGCCACGCCCCAACCATCACCCAACGCCCCGCGGCTCAACCTTCTAAGCATCGTCATCCCGGCGCGTGATGAAGAGGGCTGCATCGCTGAGACAGCGCAGCAACTGCACGATGAACTGGAGAGCGCCGGGGTGCCGCATGAGATCATCGTGGTGGATGACGGCAGCACGGACCACACCTGGGAAATCCTGACCGGTCTCGCCTCGCGCCTTCCCGCCCTCCGTCCGCGGCAAAACAAGGGCCGCCACGGCATCGGACGCGCGATCGTGTGCGGGCTTGATGCCATGCGCGGCGATGCCGCCGTCATTTTCATGGCTGACCAGTCGGACGCGCCCGCCGACGTGGTGCGCTACTGGCAAAGACTCCAGGAAGGCTGGGACTGCGTGATGGGCAGCCGATTTATCAAAGGCGGCGGCGTGGTGGACTATCCGAGGTTCAAGCTCTTCATGAACCGTCTCGCCAACTTTTTCATTCGGATGATGTTTCGCATTAAGCTTAACGACACCACGAACGCCTTCAAAGCCTATCGCCGCACCGTCATTGATGGCTGCCGGCCACTCATCGCCCCGCACTTCAACATCCTCGTCGAACTGCCGCTGAAAGCCATCGTGCGCGGCTACTCATGGACAGTGATGCCCATCACCTGGCGAAACCGCCGCACCGGCGTGCCTAAATTGAAGATCCGCGAAATGGGCAGCCGGTATCTCTTCATCTGCGCCTACGTTTGGCTGGAGAAATACTTCAGCCGCGGTGACTACATGCACCAGCCGGGAGGAGATGAGGAAAGGACGAGCGGCAGCGAAGTGGCGTCGGACGAATCCATTTCCCGGTGACGACTGCCCCGAATGCGGAAACGCACTCCCTGTGGGGGCATTTCCGACTGTTGGCGTGCCGGACACGCGAAGAATAGTGAAATCAGATTTTGCAACATTGCTGCGTTTGACTACTCTGGGGCCATGTTGACTCCGCACCAAAACCGATGGTTGCCGGTCGCCGCTCTAACCGGGCTGGCGTCGTGCCTGGCACTGGCTGCGGACAGCCCGGTGGATGCGCTGGGAAAGATGCGCCAGGAGTGGCGCTCCCAGGTGGAGCAGGACACGAAGAAAGCCCGTGAGGATTACGTCGCGAAACTGGAAAAGCTGGAGAAAGAACTGGCCGATGCCGGTGACTATGCCGGTGCCTCCAAGGCGCGGCGGGAGCGGCAGAAACTCAAGGGTGAGGCCGGCGGCGGAAGCGGCAAACGGACGCCGCCTTCAGCGGTGACCGACGGCCAGCCGATCCTCTTGGAAATGGCGGCGGCGAAGCTCACCGGAGGAGTCGTGCTGGATACCGCTGCGGGGATTTTGAAAAGTTGGACTGCCACAGGGGCTGCATCCTGGCTGCTGCCTCCGGGTCTCAAGGCCGGCGGTTATGATGTTGAGGTGACCTGGTCCTGCTCACCTGACGCCGGTGGCGACATGATTTTCAAAGAAGACCGCTACTCCATGAAGCGGACGGTTAAGTCATCGGCTTCATGGGATGATTACAAGACAGAGGTCGTCGGCACTCTGCGACTGCTCGCGAACAGCAAGCTGCTCGACCTCACCGCAGCGGCCGTGAAAGGCAGCGGGCTGATGCAACTGAAGTCCATCCGGCTGCTGCCGGCAGGTCAGCAGAAATGATGCGTGCCGGGCAGACAGTTCTGTGGTTCCTGCTGGGCTGGACGGCAGCCGTGGCTCAGACGCTGCCGGTGCCATTGCCAAAAGACCTCGGCGGAGCCGGGCCGCCTGCGGCCGATGCGGTGGTGCCACCGGAACTGGCAGCCCTGCGGGCACGCTACGCGGTCAGCCTCAGCACCGCAGACCGGGCAGTGACAGGTCAGTGGATGACGACGATGGCCGCGCTGGAAAAGGCGCGGGCCGCAGCGGGCGACTATGAAGGAGCGGCGCGGATGCGCGCGCGGCGCGAAGAGTCGCTGGTGCTCATGGGCACAGATGACGGACGTTTGACAGTGCGGCTCACCGTCAAAGAAGTCACCGGCAAAGGGTCGGGCCTGACCATTGGTGAGACCGGCGGCACTGCGACCCTCAGCAGCAATGGGGCGTTTCTGGAATGGGATGTCAGTGGAGAATTCAAAGGCTGGTATGACATCATGCTCACACACGGGGTGGGGGGAGGTCGGGGTGATCACACTGCGGAGGTGACACCCATCACTGGTCCCCGCCCACCGGCGGAAAGGAGTGAATCTGACTCCTACCCGCCGCTGGCAGGCGGCTGGGCTTCTTTTCAAAACTTGAGCAGTCTGAACCGGAACGAGACGGTCCTGAGACGGCAAATCGTCTCTACCGGCGGATGGAATGCATGGCGGAGGGTAAGCCTGGGACGGATGGAATTGAACGGACGCCTCGCAAGGCTCCGCCTCACCGTGGAGGATCCGGCAAAAGAAGGCGTGATGCAATTCCGGCAGCTTGAGCTGGTGCCGTCCACGGCTCCGGGCGCAAAGGGTGCAGCGGAAAAACTGAAGCTGGCGCGGGATGAATTCGTGAAGGATTTCCGAAATCTCGCCGTCGCCGCCAACCGGAAGTACCGGGCCGGGCTCGATGCCCTGGAACTGCAGGCCACCCGCAGCAAGGACACCGACACTCTCATTCACGTGCGCAATGAAAAGGACGCCCTCACGAATTCACCGGAAGCGCTGGCGCTCAGCAGCCCATCCGGCGGCGCATCCCGTTCGGCGCCGATCAAACTGGAAGTGACCAACTCCTTTAACTGCACGGTGCGCGGCGAAATTCGCCCGGACAAAGACCGCACCGCGCTCACCATGCTGCGACCGGTCGGCTCGGCGACAATCACATGGCGGCTCCTGGCCTTCAACGTCGGGTCCGGTGTCTATCAGGTGGAGATCAAGGGCCGGGTGCCGGTCAACGGCGGCGGCACCGGCACACTCGCGGCCTTCGGCGCGTCCAGCACTCCGGCTGGAAAGGCTCTTGGTTTCAAAATTGATCCCGTGGTGAAGCCGGAAGCGAGGGGCAAGAAGCTGGAATCCGGTGAATCACCTCCTTCCGCGCAGGGCCTTGCATTGGATGCCGGCCATGTCGTCATCGGGAAGGGCGCGGAGACGCTGACGCTGACGGTGACTGGCCTGACGCACTCCGACGGCTCGCTGATGGACCTTCGATCCCTCACCCTCACCCGCACGGGGGATGTCCCTCCCGTGAAGCCCGCACCATGAAATTCAGGCACCTCTTACTCACCGTCGCCGCCCTTCTCCTCGCCGGAGCGGTCGGGGCGCAATCTCAAGAGCCGACCGACGAAAACGCGGACTTGGAATTGGACCAGATGGAGTCTCGCCTCCAGGAACAGCGCGCGATAGCGATGCGCGGCCGGCTGATTCTTTTCTCCGATGAATTGCGGAAGTTGCAGGCGCAATACAAGGCCGCCGGAGATGCTGTCTCCGCCGCTACAGTGCAGAGCGAACTGGACTCTGCGGCGCTCGCGGTGAAGCGGCTGGGCATCATTGCCCGCGGCCAGTCGGAGCCGCCGGAAGCCGGCGAACTGAAGGAGGATGAGAAGATTTCCAGTGCCGCACTGGCGGCGCGGCGCATTGACGCGATCGCAGCAAAATTCAATCAGCCTCGAACCGATGGTCCTGCGGTAAAGAACGCGCTGACCGGGCAACTGCGTCCGCGTATTTTGAAGATTGAAAAGGCCGCGAAGACTCCTGGATATTCATCCTACGAAGGCGGCAGCTACTGGGCCTACGAGTCGTCCTATGCCGGGTGGACACTTAATGACCTCGCTCCTGGAGACTACGAAATCCAGTTGCGCTACTCCGCCGGCACCGAATCCGGCGGCAAAGCAGTGATAAAGGCCGCAGGGCAACGATTCGAGATCACCATCCCCAAGGGGGAAAAGGGAGTCCGAAAGGAACTGACCCTCACCGTGCCCGGGGTTCTCAAGGTGAAGGATCCAGGCGTGGATTTCCGGGTGGAAAATGGAGGAATCGAAACAAAGTCCAGCTACCTCTGGAATCTGCACGCCGTGGCACTTGTCCCCGCAGGCAAGCGGCCCTGAAATCGTCATGAATGCACAGCCCGTGGTGCTGATTACCGGTGGCAGCGGAGGGCTCGCCGGCGCGTTGCGTGAGGAATTTTCCACCAACGGCTGGAATGTCATCGCTCCCGGGCGCGAAACGCTGGACGTGACTTCGGCGGACCACGTGGCCCGGTACTTCTCCGGTCTGAAACATCTGGATCTGCTCATCAACAACGCCGGTATCCGCCGTGATGCCCTGCTGGCTCAGCAGCCGGAATCAGATCGCGATACCGTGCTGGACGTCTGCCTGCGAGGGGCGTTTCTTTGTTCCCGCGAGGCCGCCCGCCTGATGACATCTCAGCGAAATGGCCATATTCTGAATGTGGGATCGAAATCCGCTCTCACCGGGCCCGCTGGACAGTCAGCTTATGCCGCTGCGAAGGCAGGGCTCATCGGGCTCACCAAGTCACTCGCGGCAGAACTCGGTCCGTCCGGTGTGCGCGTGAACTGCGTCCTCCCAGGCTGGCTGGAGACGAAATTCACTGCCGGACTGCCGGCGGAAGTCATCGAACGGGCCAGGAAGGCGCATGTGCTTGGAAAATTCAGCACGCCACGGGACGCGGCCCGATTTATCTGCTTCCTCCACGGCATGACGGGCGTTTCGGGCCAGGTTTTCCAACTCGACAGCCGGATTTCGCGCTGAACAGGGGACTGTCCGGCGGGACGGCGGGGTCGGGGCAGGCTTTGGAGGCGAAACTTTGTTCGCATAGGGAAACTTTAAGATTTGCGAAAAAACAGGGATGGGTTATAATTTTCAGAATTACTCATTTTTACTATTATTCAATCTGGCCCCAGGCCCTCATGAATAACCCGGCTTCAAAAAATCAAAACCGCCCGATCCTACGGCTTCATGCCGCAGCGATCCTGTATTTCCTGAGCAGGAGCGCGGTGATGGCCTTCGTGTTTGCAGTGCCGCTGATTTACTTCCTTCAGGGCCGGGTTGAGATCCCGCTCGTGGCTGGAGGAGCGGGAGCAGTGACCTTGCTGCTCATTGGCTATTACCTCGCCGCCGCCGGGCTGCGCTGCAATGCTTGCAGCAGCCCCGTCCTAATGGACAACGGAAGCCGCAAACACACCGCAGCACGGCGTTTCCTTGGACTCAGTCGTCGGGCTCGAGTGGCGTGGGACATTCTCTTCCGCACTGAATATCAGTGCATGTATTGCCGGGCCGGTTGCCGGTGCAAAAAGGGACGTGAAGCAATCAATCCCAGGCTGGGGGAGATGCTGGAACGCAACAAACCCGGAAGCGCGGAAGTAAATGATGCCTTTGTCGTCTCTCCCTTCAGCGGGGTCGAAGGCCTGGGCGAGAAAATCTCGGAAGCCGAAGAGAGTCCCGATGCTGACCCTGATTTGCTGTTTGGAGAACGCCCCCGGAGAGCGCCTTCACCACTTCCCAAAACTGAAGAGCACCTCTCGGTCGAGCCTCCTTTCAAACCCTTCGAGCCGGTGGCTGCGAAGGAGGAAATCGAGCCGCTCAAGATCGCCAGCCTCTCGCCTCTGGATCAGATCTTAGCTGCTCCCGCTTCGGCATTCACCGAACCAAGCCCCCTTTCGCCTCTGCCGTGGACAGTCCCGGCAACGGCCAAAACCAAAGATACGGAAACTCCCATGAATCGTCCATTCAACGAATCGCATCAAGTCCCGCAGGAGCCGAACCCGTTCCTCGCCGCCGCCGCGGCCATGGGACCACCGCCCGGCCCCGTCCTTCCGAAAATGCCAAAGGCCACGCCTTCCCCGGCTGAAGCCATGCCTCCTGAGCCGCCGCCGTTTCGTCAGGAATTTCCGTTCAGCGGGGAAGAGCCAGCTCCGTCTGCAAACCCTACCCCGTGGACGCTTCCCTCCATGCCGGAGCCGGCGTTTTCGAAGGCGATGGCAGCCACTGCGGTGATTCCGGCTGCTGCTCCCCGCTCCGGTCTCGTCAAAGAAGTCATCAGCGCGCTCGAAGACGGACAGCGTGCCCTGACGAATGTTTTCCAGTCGCTCATCCAGAAGTTGGAGCTCACCCTTGGCGAGGCGCGCCCGGCTCCTCAAGTTGTAGTGGCCGCGCCGTTGATGCCGGTAATGCCGCGTCCGGAACCGGTAATTCCGAAAGCGGTGGAACTGCCGTCGTTCCCGCCGAGGCCGGAACCGGTGATGATTCCTGCCGCGAAAACCATTCCCCTGCCGCCACCTCCTGCTCCGGTGCTGCCCGTCTTTGAAAATCCCACCGCTGAGCCCCCGCGCAAGAGATTCGCCCGCCCGTCGGGCCTTGCGGCGCAACAACTGAGCACGGCCCTGCAGCAGGTTTTCGAGCCCGCACCGCCGGTTCCCGCCCACAATGGCTATGCCAGCAACGGCCACCCGCCGGCTCCGCCGATGCCCCCTGCCCGGACGCAGCCCCCGATGCCGGAATCCGTCTATTCGCCCTTCGCGGTCTCCAGCGCGCCGCTTTCAGCGCCTGAAGGCAGGCCCGACGAACCGGTGCCCTTCACCTTTCTGATGAACAATGGCGGTCAGTTCAAACCGGCACCCGCGCCGGAGCCCATGGGCGCCTACGACCCGCTGGATGACACCGTGCTGCCATGGATGCAGCCACTCCGCGGCCCTGCACCCCGCGCCTGATCCAGGACACCAATCCATCCGACCGCCGCCATGAAACCCTTCCATCTTTTCTGCCGGATTATCATCCCGGTTTTCGTGTCTGGAATGTTCTCCGCCCTCGCGCAGAGCGGCAACGGACTACTCCTGCCCTTCCCTGCGGATGCGGTCGTCGAATCCCCTCCCGCGGCGGTAGATCAGGGCGTTCCTGGCAGGTCGGAGCCGGCACCGGATAATCGTCACGAGGCGGACGCCCGTCGCGCGGCGGAACTCGCTGACACCTTCATTCGCCGCCAGCTCAGTGAAGTCACTAACAGCGTTCCCCGCCGAGGCGACGCGCCAGCCGCACGCATCCCCACGCGCATCGCCGCTCCCCGCCCGGTCATCGCATTTCAAGCCACCGCTCCGGCACTCGACAGCTCCGGCCCCGTCAGCGAATTGCTCCCGCTGCCGGGGGAAAATGTCGCCGGTGATTTTACCGGGACCGGGATGCCGGAGGAGAATATCCCGCTCCTGGATAACGAATCACCACCCCCGGCTGCCGAACCTTCGCCGCACGAAGTTCCGCGCACGGATCTCGCGCCTGCTCCTGCTTACGGCGGTGTCGAAGTGCAGGCCCGCAGCGGCCCGGTGTTTCGCGTCGGTGGTACCGAAGCCTTCAAAGTCGCCCGCTCCCGCGGTTTTAGATTCACGCCCGCCGGCGGCATTGGTGCCCGCGATGGCGTGCACACCGCAGCCTCCCAGTTTCCCCATACCCTCACCAGTGAAGTCCACGGCACCCGCATGGCGCAATTCAACCCGCCGCCCGCATGGTCGGTGACAGAGACGAGCAACACCTTCTTCATGTTCTGCGACGCCTCCTACAATGCCGTCAGGCTCGCCCCCGGCTGGCGCATTCGCGGCATCAAACTCAAGGGCCCCGCATGGCGCTGGGTCGCCTGCCCCCGCAGCGGCTCGAACACCACCAGCTTCTCCATCCGCGTCCATTCCTACAAAGGCCAGGAAACCGCCACCGCCGTCGCCCTGGAAGGCCTCACACTTGAAGGACCGGAAGGCGCCACCGACTGGAAAGACGCCTTCCCATGGATCAACGGCAAGGGACCGGCGAACGCACCTCAGAGCGCACCGCCCCAGCTGGAGACTCCGCCAGCCCAGAGCTTTGCAGCCGTCCCCGCGCCCGTCCGCGCCCGCGCAACGGGTGAGCCACCACTCCCTCAGTGAGGCCTCTGCTCTGCGGCAAATGACGCGGCAGCGCAGAAACATTTTGCTGGCCCGGGCGGAGGAGACCGTGCATTGAATACGGCATGGGCTACTTACCTTCGTTGTTTCCCGGCATCCTCTTCTTCCCCTTCACCTTTCTGGGGAGCTGGATGGTGGTCTCTCCTCAAGAAGAGAAGCTGGCATGAAGTCACCACCACCTCTGATCGGCGCCATCGAAGCCGGCGGCACCAAGTTCGTCCTCGCCACGGGCACCGGGCCTGACGACCTGCGCGACGTGGAGCGCATTTCCACGACGGCGCCCGCGGAGACGCTGGCCCGGTGCGTGGATTATTTCAAAGCCGCGCAGCAAAAGCACGGCCCGCTCGCCGCGCTGGGCATCGGCACCTTCGGGCCCGCAGGCGTGGACCCCGCAGCGAAAGACTGGGGCTTCATCACCACCACCCCCAAGCCCGGCTGGCAACACGCCGACATGGCGGGGCCGCTGGGCCGGACGCTCGGCGTTCCGGTCGCATTCGACACCGACGTGAATGCCGCAGGTTATGGCGAATGGCTCTGGGGCGCAGGGCGCGGATGCGACGGCGTGCTCTACCTCACCATCGGCACCGGCATCGGCGGCGGTATTATAATAGGCGGACGACCGCTGCACGGCCTGCTCCATCCCGAGATGGGACACATCCGCATCCCCCGCCCCGCCGCGCTCGCGGCATTCGCTGGCGCGTGTCCATGGCACGGCGACTGCCTCGAAGGCCTCGCCAGCGGCCCCGCCATCGCCGCGTGGTGGGGCATCGCCGCCACGGACCTGCCGCCGGAACATCCGGCATGGGAAGCAGAAGCCGACTGCCTCGCTGCGGCCTGCGCCAATTTCACCTGCACGCTCAGCCCCCACCGTATTATCCTCGGCGGCGGCGTCATGGACGTGCCCGGACTCCTCGCGAGGGTGCAGGAGAAAACCCGCGCGCTGCTCAATGGTTATCTCCAGCACCCGCTCATCACTGAAGGGGAATACATCACCGCTCCCGGCCTCGGTTCCCGCGCTGGCATTCTCGGCGCCATCGGACTAGGCCTCCAACTCACCTGAACAACCCGCCCCACTCTCACGTATCTTGCCATCCTCTCCGCACTCGCCATTCTCCAACCCACACACCATGAAAAGACGCTCCTTCATCACCGCCTCCACCGCCGCCACCTTTGGCTTCCAGTTCGTCCCCGCTCACGTGCTCCGCGCGCAGGGCCCCACGCCCAACAGCAAAATCCGCCTCGCCGTCATCGGCTGCGGCGGCCAGGGCGGAGCCGACCTCGGCAATATGGCCAGCGAAGACATCGTCGCCCTCTGTGACGTGGACGACCGCCGCGCCGCAGACGCCTACAAGAAGTTCCCCAACGCCAAACGCTTCAAGGACTTCCGCAAGATGTTCGACGAGATGAACAACAACATTGACGCCGTCCTCGTCGGCACCCCCGACCACACCCACTTCGTCGCCTCCATGGCCGCCATGGAACTGGGCAAGCACGTCTATTGCGAAAAGCCCCTCGCCCACTCCGTCGGCGAAGTCCGCACCATGCAGAAGAAGGCCATCGAGAAGAAAGTCATCACCCAGGTCGGCAACCAGGGCCACTCCTCCCACAGCATCCGCACCTTCGTCGAAATGGTCCATAGCGGCGTCATCGGCAAAGTCACCGAAATCCACGCCGGCTGCGACGCCTTCAAGGACGTCTATGCCTGCGGCGGCAAACGCGCCCAGTTCAAAGAAAAGCCCCCCGTCCCCGCCGAACTCGACTGGGACCTCTGGCTCGGCCCCACTGCCAAACGCGACTACCACGGCGCCTACCTCCCCTTCAACTGGCGCGGCTATTCAGCCTTCGGCAGCGGCTGCATCGGCGACTGGGTCTGCCACGTCCTCGACCCCTCCTTCTGGGCACTCGACCTCGACATGCCCACCGCCATCACCGCTGAGACCAAAGGCTATGACCCCGCCAAGGACGCCGAGTTCTATCCCCAGGGCACCCGCATCACCTTCGAATTCCCCGCAAAAGGCGACCGCCCCGCCGTCAAGATCATCTGGCACGACGGCGACTTCTCCATCCCCACCCCCGAAGACCTCTCCAAGCAAAACCGCAAAGCCAACGGCATCGGCGCCATCCTCATCGGCGAAAAAGGCAAAATCATGCACGGCTCCCACGGCGCCGGCGGCCCCCAGATCATCACCCCCGAACTCCTCAAAGACTGGAAGCGCCCCGCCGAAAGCATCCCCCGCGTCAAAGACGGCAACCACCACATGGACTTCCTCAACGCCGTCCGCGAAGGCCGCCCCGCCGGCTCCAGCTTCGCCTACGGCGGAGCCCTCAGCGAGATCGGCCTCCTCGGCATGATCGCCATCCGCCGCTCCGGCAAACGCCTCGAATGGGACGCCGCCAAAATGAAATTCACCAACGACGACGAAGCCAACACCTTCCTCACACCCAAATTCCGCGAGGGCTGGAAAGGGGTGTGAGGTTCCACTTGGCGCATATGAACAGCACTCTAAAACGCCTTTTTGTCCTGGGTTGCCTGCTATTGGCCAACCTCACATTGTGCTCCGCGGACCCCAGGCTGACGGGTGCGATTATCGTCCGGCTAGATGACATTCAAGGACTGTCGGGCGGTCAGACATTGGTGATAGATGGCGACGGGAATTTATTCGCCCGCAAGGTCAATAGAGAGCGCAAGGAGCAGCGATATCACATCAAGTTATCCTCTGAGGATTTAACGGCTCTTCTTGCCTTCATCGGCAAGAGTGGGATCGAAGAATATCGGCAGAGTAAGCACGTCCCGGTGCCGGATGAGGCCCACCCGGAGATTACCCTTTCCCTGCCAAATCAGCAGAAGCTCACGGCCCTCAAGTGGTCGAACGACAAGGATCCTAAATTCGACAAGCTCTACGCGAAGCTTTTGCAGTTGGTCGAACAGGCAGCCAAGTCTGCAGCATATCAGAAAAAGGACTATGATTATCGGGCAGCCTTTCCTTAAAAGGTCAGAAGTGCTCTGTCTTCCTATTCCTCCTAAAAACATGAAATGCATCCACTGCGAAAAGGAAGCCAGAGCGGTCTGCCAGTTTTGTGGCCGGGCTGTCTGCGAGGACCACATCTTGGAGGAGCGGTTTGCTACCGGGTTTGCATCCTTCGGAGGGATATTCAGTGCCAAGGACAATGCTCTGAGTGTTGAGGACGCCGTGTGGTGCGGGAAGTGCCACCTTCAGTATGAGAGATCAGCACGGTAGCGATTCCAACACACGGAGGCAGCGCACCCCGTTGTCGCGTCTCGTATTCCATTAGGTCTGTCTTCTAATCCCAGAAGTCCATACAATTTTAATGTACTGCCCTCCCGGACGCCCCGGCCCCCCCTGAAATCCCCCGAAACCCCCTTCGGGAGCGTCGGGAAGCCAGTGAGAAAATCTTCACCCGCCCTCCGACGGGGTCGGGAAGCCAGTGAGAAAATCTTCACCCACCTTCCGACGCGCCGGGAAGCCAGTGAGAAAATCCGCACTCGCCGCGCGACAATCCGCCAGCCCCCCCCCCCCCTCCGCGCGCCAAATCGCCACTTCTCCCCCGGGCGGAATTTCCCGGTCCGGGCCAACCTGGCACTCCCTGCCGCGACGCGCGGCAGCCGCTCCCCGGGGCAACTGCCTGTCTTTCAACAGGCTAAAGGAGAAGTGGCGCCCGGCACTGTGCTTGCGAGGGTAGAGGGTATGAACCCTGAGAAATTTACCCACAAAACCACCGAAGCCTTCAACGCCGCGCAGTCTCTCGCCACTCGCATGGGCCATGCGGAATTGAAGCCGGCTCACCTCGTCTCCGCATTGCTTGATCAGGAGGGCGGATTGGCCGTGCCGCTAGTGGACAAGGCGCTTGGGGCCGAAGCCAGCGTGAAATTCAAGTCGCAGATCACCGATCACCTCGCCCGCCAGCCCAGCGTGTCCGGCTCCAGTGGACTCGGCATGTCGAATGATCTCCGCATTCTCCTCACGGAAGCAGAGGACCAGCAAAAATCGCTCAAGGATGAGTATCTGAGCGTGGAGCATCTGCTGCTCGCCCTCACAAAGAAGCCCGGAGAGCTTGCCAGCATCGTGAAAGCCGCGGCGCTCACCCATGACAAAATTCTCCGCGCCATCCGCGATGTTCGCGGCTCGCAGAAAGTCACGGACCAGGAGCCGGAGAACAAATACCAGACGCTGGAGAAATACGGCACCGACCTGACGGCCCGCGCGCGCGCCGGAAAGATTGATCCCGTGATAGGGCGTGACGACGAAATCCGCCGCGTCATGCAGGTGCTCAGCCGCCGCACGAAAAACAACCCGGTGCTCATCGGCGAGCCTGGCGTGGGCAAGACGGCCATCGCCGAAGG
>JANOZA010000525.1:0-29764 GCA_031429155.1 Verrucomicrobiota bacterium
TGGCCAACGGCACTTTCACCACGGACTACATCGCGCGCCTCACCGGTCACAGCACCGGCGGCGGGGCGCGGCCCATCGCCACGCGGCGCTCCTTCATTGTGACGCTGAACACGCCTGCCAGCGGCCTCCGCGGCATTCGCATCGCCGGCGCACACTACATTTATCTGGGCGCTTATGAAATCGCCGCCTGCGACAGCAGCACCGCCACCGACACCGACGGCGATGGCCTCGACGATGCCGCGGAGACCACCACTTCTCCGCTCTACAGCGACACCGACGGCGACACCGCCTCCGATGGCGCGGAAGTGAACACGCTCCTCTCCAATCCCCTGCTCGCCGATACGGATAGCGACTTCTTCCCCGATGGCATGGAAGCGCGCTACAGCACCAACGCGAACGACGCTTCCTCCAACCCGCAAAATCTCAGCCTGCTCGGCGGCGGCACGATCGGCGTGAAGAACACGACCACGAATATCGAAGTGGCGACAGCCAATGCCGGCATCCCGGGAAATCTCACCGACGGCGAGCCGCTGACGCGCGTGGACTCCTGGAACAACACCGCGGCGGGCAATCACAGTTGGATCGGCGCGCGCTGGGCGTCGCCGGTGAATGTGTCCGCCGTGCAGGTGCAGTTCGCCATTTTCAATCACGCCGGCTGGTTCGGTCCTGCCGGCAGCGGCCCGGCGGCGGGCGGCGCGCTCACGGCGGCGCATCTCGTCGCGCCGGGCATCGAGACTTCGTATGATGGCGGGGCCTCTTGGGATTCGTGGCCTTCCACCAGCAACTACGTGGCGACGCTCACCGGCCATCTCATCGCGCTGGCGGACAATCGGCCCACGCGCCCGCCGGTCGTGACCTTCACCCTGGAAACGCCGCGCACCGGCATCACAGGCATCCGCCTCATCGGCGTGGAAGGCGGCGTGACGCAGCCCTTCGTCGGCGCGTTTGAATTCTCCGCCGTGCCCGGCCCGCCGCCACCGCCGGACACCGCATGGCATGGCGTGCGCGGCGATAGCGTGACCATTGCCATCACTGGCACCCCCGTGCCGGGCGGCGGAACTTTTGACCGGATGGCGGGGGAGTTGGGAAATCCCATCCTCACTGACAGCGGTGAAGTCATGTTCCTTGCCGCCGTCGTTGGTGCGCCCGGCTCGGAGCGCGCGATGGTGCGCGGCACCGGCGGCCCGCTCACCACACTGGCCCGCTATGCACAACTCACCCCCGACGGCACCAACTCCCACACGTTCTTCAACAACCCGTCCTACAACAACACTGGGCATCTGATCTTCGCAGGCAGCGAAGGCTCGCCGTCGGAGCAGGCAGTGTATCGTTATTCGCCTGGAGGAAATGTCGAGGTGGTGCACCAGGGGCAGACGCTTCCCGGCGGACAGGGCACTTTCACCAGCTTCTCTCTGACCACCGCCCCGACCGCCAATGCCGCGGGTGACTTTCCGTTTTACGCCAATTCGCCCTCCGGCTTCAACGAGGGGATTTTCTACACAGAGGGAACCACGATTCGCACCCTCGTCATTCAGGGGCAGAATCTCGATGGCGGCAGCTGGCAGGCTGGCGGGTTCACCGGTCCCATGAATGATGCGGGCACGTTCGTCTTCGGCGGGAGGCCTAACTTTCCCGCGCTCAGCCTGCGTAGTGTTTACCATGTGCGTTACTGGGAGCCGGTCACCGGCCAGTTTGAGATCAAGCGCATCGCCCGCGAGGGCGACCCGGTGCCGGAGGGCAATGGTCTCTTCGGCAGCTTCGGCCACGGGCTGGATCCGCGCATCACCAGCACCGGGCAGTTTGCATTCAACAGCACCCTCACGGGCACCAGCGGCGGCACGGCTGACAATGAGGGCCTCTACCGCGGTCGGCTTGCGGTTGGCGGCGGCGGTGCACTCGTCCCGGTGGTGGACCCCATCGCCCGCAGGGGCCAGCCCGCTCCTTTTGGCACCGGCGGCGGCCTGCTCACCGGTGGCAGCTTCCTCCATCCGTTCATCAATGAATCAGGACGCATCGCCTTCACCGCTACACTCGCCGGCACCAGTGTCAGCACCCGCACGGCCATCTACAGCACCGCGGGCGGAGCGCTCACCCAGCTCGTGCGTGAGGGTATGTTCGCCCCCAATGCCACTGGTTATCCCTCGGGAAGATTCCAGAGCCTGTTTTCGGAATTCGGCTTCAACGATCAGGGGCAGGCTGCCTTTTCCACCCTCTCACTGCGCGACGTGGTGCATCCCACGATGGGCAGTGTGTACGGCGTCTTCACCACCGACGGCACGGAACTCATCAGCGTCGCCCGCACGGGGGATGCGGCGGAAGGCAGCCAGATTCGCGGACCGAGCACCGGGCGGCGCTCGCTCAACCGATTTGGCCAGGTGGCGTATGTCACGACCCTGCAAGACAATCGCACCGCCGTGCGCCTCTGGACGCCGGACCTGCACTGGACCCCATCGCTGGGCGGATCATGGAACGTCGGCAGCAACTGGACCTTTGGACTGCCTCCCGCGCCGATGTATCGCGTGGTCATCGGAGCGAAGGCCGCGCTCACCGTCACTGGCCCCGCGGCTGACACCGGCGTGAAGTCCCTGCAAATCGGCGGCGGCTATGGTGCGCCGGTGCTGATGCTTCAAAGCGGCGTCACGCTCACCGCCGCACAAGGCGTCACCATTGCGCCCAATGGCACGCTCGCCGGCAACGGCACCATCGCCGGCGCTCTCATCAGTCAGGGTACTGTCAGCCCCGGAGCCAGCGCCGGAGAAATCACTATCACCGGCCCCGCCAGCTTCACCGCCACCAGCATCTACAATGTGGAACTCGGCGGCGTCTCGCCCGGCCAGTTGGATCAAGTGCATTTCTCCGGCGATGCCGCCATCGCCGGCGCGCTCCAGGTTTCCCTGCTGGCGGGATATGTCCTGCCGCCGCGGCAAAATTACGTCATCGCCACCGTCGGCGGCACGCGCACCGGCACCTTTATTGGACTCGCCGAAGGTGCCAGCGTCGGCACCTTCGGAACCCGCGAACTCTTCATCACCTACGCCGGCGGCGACGGCAATGACATCGCCCTCTTCACTGGCGAAGACGGCCCCGGCGGCGGCAATCCCTTCCCGCCCCAGCCCACCATCGCCCCGGACCCCTCCGGCAACGGCGATGTGGTCCTTCTCTTCCACGGCCAACCCGGGCAGACCTACCTCCTCCAGCGCAGCCCCGATCTGCAAAACTGGACCACGCTGCAAACGCTGGCCGCCCCGCCAAACGGCCAGATGCCCTTCACCGATACCGACCCGCTCACCCCGCGCGGATATTACCGGAGAATGCCGCAGTGATTGTTTGGAGTTCAGCCTTTAGACTGCTCCCTCGCTGGCCCGTCCGCTGTCCCTCACAGGCCCGTGTCGCGCTGCACGCGGTAGTATGCGCGTGCGGTGCCGGGGGTTGGGTCGGTGGCGGTGAGTTGTCCGCCGGATGCGGTGAAGACGGCATTCGTCACCTTCTGCCATGAGCCGGGGGCGAGGGTCGCGGATTTCCAGAGGATAAAGTCATGGCCGGGCTGGGCGGGCATGGTCACGGTGACGCGATTGCCGTGGTGCTGGATGCCGTCAATTCGCAGGAGCGCCGGATCATAGGGGCTCAGGGTATCAGAGAGATTGATGACGTAGGTGGTGATCGAATTCTTGGTGAGCGGCTGATTGTTGGCAAGGTTCACCGCGCCAAGCGCCTGATAGGGAAACCCGCCGATATCGAACTGTCTGGTCCGAAACGCAGTGGCCGAGGCTATCGGCAGTCCGCCGGTGCGCAGGGAGATCTCGGCGTCCGTGGAGCCCGTGTTGAGCACAACGAGGGTGAGTTTATTGCCCGCGGGATTGATGTAGCCGGAGGCGCGCACGTTCGAGTTGCTGCCGGTCACATCAAACCGCTGGTCGCCGCGCGAGATGTGCTTCGCGTAGTGTTTCATGGCGTAGAAGGTGTTTCCCACCACGTAGTTCCCCGCGCCATCCACGTTGATCATGATTTCATCGGGGTTGGTGGAGTCGCCCCAGACGAGCTTCCAGAAAATGTAGGCTGAGGAATTCGCCTCCACGAGGGTGTTGTGAATCACTTTGGCGGTCTCCAGCCAGTTGAACTCGCCTTTGGAGAACTCGGACATCCAGTTCGGGCGGCTTGTCGTTTCGGATTCAGTGCGGATCTGATTGAGCGTGGGGATCACGCTGTCTATGGCTGCTTCGTTCCCGATGTTGTAGTTGTGAAATGCGTTGATGCCGACGTACGGACGTGAGCGGAGCGGCACTACCTGAATGAGAAACGCGCCCATGTTCTCTGACTCCGGGCCGATCAGGACAGGCACGTTTGGCCGGGTCTTGATGCGATTATAAATGGCGTTCAGCGCCTGGTCATAGCCGGCGAGCGCCGTGGTCTGCGTCGGGGCGAACTCGCAGGTTTCGTGCGCTGCCACCCAGCCAGGTTCGTTCTGGAAGCTGAGGTAGTCCGGAGTCCACGGTGTGTTATCGAGCGCATCCACCCAATACTGCGCGAGGTCGGCGTAGCGGTAGTTGCCACTGCCATCCTTCGTCAGCGTGCCCCCGTTTTGGCGGCTGCCATTGGTTTTCAAATTTGCCGGTGGGCTCCATGAGGAAAGGAGGATGCGGATGTCGCGGCCGCTCTCCTTCGCCATGTCGTGGAAAGTCTTGTTGGCATTGTGATTGGTCCGTTCGGCAGAGGGGATATTGGCCGTCGTCTTGTTGGCCGGATAGTCGGCCGGGTAGTACCAGTTTTTGAGGCGGATGATGTCTAGCCCGAGATCGTCGAAAATAAGCTGCTCCAGCGTATTGCGGTGCGGGCTGCTCAGCATCCGGCTGGAATACCACGTGAGCGCGCCACCGATGCCGTCCATGGTCTGATGGCGCACCGTGGGATCGAGAGAAATGGGAATGCCGGTGCCGGGGTCGCTGTGGGTCACCACGGAGATTTCATCCAGCCAGATGGTCCCTGCTGTTCGATACTGGATGCGCAGGCGCGGGTTGGCTTCTTCGGTGGTATGGTTCCATGAGAAATACTCCCATGAGGTTGAGAGCGTGAACTCCTGCTGCCTGTAGATGCTGGCTTGCATGACGAAGCGAACTTTGGTGCCGGCCGCCGCGGCGCGGGCGCGAAAGGTGAGCGTGGTGGGAGTGCCCGTGGGAAGAGTGAAGGTGGGGCCGAGCGTCTGCACGTTATGAAGCTGCGCGCCTGGATTGGTGACCGCCACTTTCATGGCTCTCGCGCCGGCATAGGGCTGGGAGGTTTCCTGCGAAAAGGAAGCGATGGCCCCGCCGCTCGCATTATGGCTCCAGCCGGAAGATATGCCGCTCTCAAACCCGCCGTTGGGCACGAGGTTCTGCGCGCACAGACGGTTTGCCGCTGCGATTGAAAGTGCAGGGATGATCAGATGAATGAACGCACGGAACATTGGCCTTTGGGCTGACAGAAACTCTGAGGAAACGGAAGGACGATGAATGCGGGCTGGAACGGATTCCAGACCGTTTTGTCACTTGGCACTACCGGTGAAACCGGCCCATCCCGTCGCCGCGCGCACCACCGATCCCGACAGCGGCGGCGTGGAGGAAATAGAAGGCCTCCCGCGGCTCACCGAGGAATTCATCCGCCGCCCCGCCTGCCTGAGCTACATCCCGTTTGGAGTTCAGCCTTCAGGCTGCTCCCCGGAAGCTCCGCGCCGCAGCCTGAAGGCTGAACTCCAAACGATTTTTTCTGCCACGCTGCGCCAGGAATGCCGAGGAAACGGGTGAACCACTCCCGCCATGCACACTCCACACCACCTCCTCCGCTCCGTGCGCTTTCCCATCGCGCTGCTGCTTTGTCTTCTCCTCGCACTGCCGGCTTCAGCGGTGCCGTATCTGCTCAACTACCAGGGCCGCGTGGCCGTGGGCGGGCAGAATCATGACGGCGCGGGCTACTTTAAGTTCGCACTCGTGGACGGCGGGTCGAATCAAAACCGCACGGCCACCGCCACCGCCACGGCGAGCGTCAGCGGCTCGAATCGCATCTCCGGCATCACCATCACCGATGGCGGCAGCGGCTACACGTCCGCGCCGGCGGTGACGATTTCCGGCACAGGCACGGGTGCAGTGGCAGTGGCGACCATCAGCGGCGGAGTGGTGACGGCCATCACGGTAGAACCCGCGGGCGGTGGTTACGCTGCGGTGCCGCCGCCGGTCGTGACCATCGCGCCGCCGCCGGAGAGCGTGCAGGTCAGCACGCTGTGGACGAATGACGGCACGCAGACCGGTCTCGCTGAAAAGGTGCCGGTGGACTGGCTGGAACTGCCCGTGACCCGCGGCCTCTACGCGCTGCAACTCGGCGACCCGCAGATCGCCGGCATGTCCCCACTGAGTGCGAAGTATTTCTCCCAAAACGACGACCTGCGTCTGCGCGTGTGGTTCTCGCCGGATCGCAATGTCTTCACACTCCTCACGCCTGATCAGCGCATCGCGGCGGTCGGCTATGCCATGATGGCGGATGACATCACAGACGGGGCGATCACGTCGGCGAAGATCGCGGAGGGTGCGGTCACGGGCGGGAAGATTGCGCCGGGCAGCATCGGGCTTTCGCAGCTTTCTCCCGCGCTCCAGCAGACGCTCACGGCGCTGAACATTCAGCAGGAGGCGGCGCTGCCGGTGGTGACGAGTGCGGACAGTGTGGCGGGCGTGGAGGGTTCCACCTTCAGCTATACGATCACGGCATCGGGATCGCCCATCGTGTTTGGCGCGACGGGTTTGCCGCCGGGCCTCACGCGCACGGGAGCGGTGGTGAGCGGCTCGCTGCTGGCGGGGAATTACACTTTCTCCGTCACGGCTTCCAACACGGCGGGCACTTCCGCGCCGAAGGTGGTGAACGTGCAAATCCTCGGCCCGGTGTATGTGGATTTCGCCACGGGCAATGATGTGAATGCCGGCACTGCCGCGCTTCCTGTAAAAACATTCACGCACGGTCTCGCAGTGGCGGCAGGCACGGTGCCGCAGCGGAATGTGGTGCTCTCCAGGAGCATTCAGACCTTCAGCAGTTTGGCCATCATTCCCGCGGGCATGGTGATCTCCGGCGGACGCACGCCGGGGGCCGGATGGACGCGCACACCAGGACATCTCACGCCGCTGCATCGCACAGCAGGCGCATCGGCGGGCGTGGCCAGCATCGTGGCCATGCAAGCCGGCGCAGGCGCGACGCTGGAGTATCTCGACATCTCCACGGACCATGCGAGCGGCCCCGGGCACGCCTGCGTGGGCGTGAACATGATCATCGGCGCGGGGCAAAAGATCACCGGCTGCCGCATCACGCCGGGCCACGGCTCCGCGGGCAGCGGAGGCACGAATGGCAGCGCGGGCGCGGCGGGTGCGGACGGACGCGACGGCGGCGTGGTGGCAGCGGGCGAGCCACGCGACTGGTTTGGCGGCGGCGCGCTGGGCCAGTGGGCCACTACCGGGCTTGTCTCTGCTGTGCGGGGCGGGAATGGCGGCTATCGCCCGTCCTCGGGTGTCGGCATCATTGAGTCTGAGACCGGTTTTAGCGTGCCCGGCGGCGGTGCCGGCGGCGCGCCCGGAGCAGGCAGCGGTTCCGGACTTCCGGCGGGGCATGGTCTCGGCGGCGGCAATGGAAATACCGGCACGCCTGGCAGTCATGGACTGGCAGGCGCCTCCGGCACAGACGGCGTGATTGGCAAACGCGGCGGCGGCGGTGGCGGCGGCGGCAGGGTGCAAGCCACCGGTGGCGGCGTCCATCCCGGCGGAGGTGGCGGAGAAGGCGGCACCGGAGGCAGCGGCGGGAAGGGATCTGCCGGTGGGCAAGCCGGTGGCTGGTCTTTCGCAGTGCGCATCACCCACGTCAGCAGTGCCGGATGGAATTCACCGATCCTGACCGACAATGAACTGCGCCCGCGCAACGGCGGCACGGGAGGCGGTGGCGGTAACGGCGGAGCCGGTGGAGAGGGAGGCACCGGCGGTACGGGCGTATTCCCGGCACTTGTTTTTGATCTCTATCAGGCTGGTCACGGAGGCAGCGGCGGCGATGGAGGCGATGGTGGTGGCGGCGGCGGCGGTGGCGGCGGCAGCGGCGGAAGCTGCTACGGCATCTATTCGATCCAGCAGACCGCAGGGGGCGGCTTCATCGTTCCCTCCGTCACGCTCAATGGCGTCAATACCTTCTCCTTCGGCACGCCCGGCAGCGGCGCCCTCGGCGGCCTGCGTGGCGGCTCCACCACCAGCCGCGCCGCCAGCGGCAGCAACGGCATCACCGCCAACTTCAACACCACGCCATGAACGCACGGCCTTCTCCCTCCATGATCAGACTGATCTGTCTGATCAGTCTGACCCTTCCCGCGTCCGCGCAGGAACTCACCCACGCCACGCTCGACTCCGCAGGCGGGCGCAGCACCGGGGGCGGCATCACGCACGACGCAACGCTCGGAGGCATCGGCGGGGAAATGCACGACGCCGCGCCGCTCGCCGCACGCCCGGGATTCGCAGGACAGCTCTGGGATGCCGTGAGCCTCGACATCACGCCGCAGCCCGCGGCCATGAGCGACAACAGCACGCTCCTGCTCACCGCGCACCTCACCGGCGACGACGCCACCACCCAGCCGCCCTCCGCGCCCATCGCGTGGGAAAGCGCCAGCCTTTTCCTCAGCGTCAACGCCACCGGCCAGATCACCACCGGCACACTCCCCGGCGACTCCACCGCCACCGTCAGCGCCCGCAGCGGCGACCTCATCGGCAGCGCCGTCATTTCCCTCTCTGATCAAACGCCCGACGACTATGACCCCTTTGCCGGCGACAACCTCGACGACGCCTGGCAAGTCCTCTGGTTCGCCAATGACCCCGACAGCGGCAATCCCCGACGCGATCCAGACGCCGACGGCCAGGACAACGCCCTCGAATTCCTCGCCGGCACCACGCCGCTCGACGGCAGCAGCTTCCTCCGCGTCCGCATCGCACCCGAGCCGTTCCAGTCCACCGTGCGCCAACTCTTCTTCGAACCCTTCCGCCCCGACCGCACCTACCGCTGGGAATTCTCCACCACCCTTCAGCCCGCCTGGCAACCCGTGCTCGGCCGCCCTCCCGATCCGCAGCCTGACGGCGAAGCCCGCGCCACCGATGAAGTCGCCACCGAAGTCCGGAAGTTCTACCGGCTGATCATCGAGTGATGCAGGGAATCCTGCGTTCGGAGTTCAGCCTTTAGGCTGTTCTTCGCGCTGCGACGAGCGGCACGCCGTCAGCCTGAAGGCTGAACTCCAAACGGGGGAACAGCCTGAAGGCTGGACTCCGAACGACTGACAGCCTAAAGGCAGCACTCCGAACATGACCACCACTCTCTCCCGATGCCGGCAATGCGGCGCCCGTCTGCCTGCGGGCACGCCGGAGGCACTGTGCCCGCTCTGCGTGGTGGAGGATGAGCCGCACACGAATGGCACGCGCGTGCTGGGCGACTGTGAACTCTTCGAAGAGATAGGCCGCGGCGGCATGGGCGTGGTGTGGCGCGGGCGGCAGCGCGGGCTGGACCGCGAGGTGGCGGTGAAGACGCTGCCCGGCGGCGATCTCGCAGGCGCAGAGGCGCGCGGCAGGTTTCGCATCGAGGCCCAGGCGGCGGCGCGGCTCAAGCATCCGAACATCGTGGCCATCTACGACGTGGGCGAGGCGGACGGGATGCCTTACTTCGTGATGGAACTGGTACCCGGACGCACGCTGGCGGCGGTCATTTCGGAGAAAGTGCCGGCCGCGCGCACCACCGCGCGCTGGCTGCACGATGCGGCGCTGGCCGTGCAGCACGCGCATGAACATGGAGTGCTGCACCGGGACTTGAAGCCGTCGAACATTCTCATCGAGCCGGATGGCGAGGGCGGGCGTCCGCGCGTGATGGACTTTGGCCTCGCCAAACTCACGGACACGGAGAGCGGCCTCACCCTGTCCGGCAGCGCGGCAGGTTCGCCGGCCTACATGCCGCCGGAGCTGGTGCGCGGCGGCGCGAGCACGGCGGCGGGCGATGTCTATGGTCTGGGCGCGGTATTATATACCACGCTCACTGGCCGCGCTCCGTTCTCCGGCGACAGCGTGGCTGCCGTGCTCGCGCAGGTGGAACGCGAGGAGCCTCTCGCGCCGCGCCGGCTTCATGCCGGGGTGCCGCGCGACCTGGAGACGATTTGTCTGAAGTGCCTGGAGAAGAATCCCGCGCGCCGCTACGGCTCGGCGCGGGCGCTGGCGCAGGAGTTGCAGCGATTCCTCAATGGCGAACCGGTGCTGGCGCGGCCCGTCGCATGGCCGGGGAAACTATTGCGCTGGGCGGCACGGCGTCCCGCGCTGGCGGCGGCGCTGGGGCTCACCTTTCTCGCCATCACGACCACCGCCGTGGTGGCGACGATCAGCGCGGTGCGCATTGATGAAGCGCGCGACAAAGCACTGAGCGCCGCGGTTTCTGAAAAACGTCAGGCGGATGCCGCGCGCAGACATGCCGTGCGCCTCCATGTGGCCGAGGCCAATCGCCGGCAGGCTGACGGCGACTACATCGGCTCGCTCCCGCCGCTCGTCGCGGCGCTGCGCGCAGAGCAGGATAACGCTGACCGCCGCAGTGAGCACACCACGCGGCTCGCCGCGGCGCTGCGGCAGTGTCCGCGGCTGGTGCATCACTGGGCGCTGCCGTCCTGGGCGGACCGGCGCGATCGCACCCTCACGTATCCGGGCCGCGTCTATACCGCCGACTTCAGCCCGGATGGAAAATGGATCGCCTGCGCCACGGGAGAGAAGCAAATTCACCTCTGGAATACAGAGACCGGCGCAGACGCCGGCGCGGACTTCGCCGAGGACAATGCGGTGTATGTGAAGTTCAGCGCCGACGGAAAACGTCTGCTCACCGGCACATCGAAGGACACGATCTCGCTGTGGGACTTTGAAAAGAAGACGCCCATCTTCCGCGACGTGACCCACGCCCTGAGCGGCCTGCATCCGTCCTCGCTGCTGCCACCGGTGATGGACCGCGCCGCGGGCCGCATCGTGCGCGTGGAGCCGGGCGACGGCTTGCTGGCCGGAGCCTACGTCATTCTGCCGGACTCGCCGCCCGTGGGCGACGGGCCATTCCAGATTCCGCTTCACCTCAAAGCCGCCGTGCGTTCCGTGGCGCTCTCACAGGATGAGTCGCGGCTCGCCGTGGGCCGCGCCGACGGCACAGTGGTGCTGCACCAGGCGGGCACATGGCTGCCCATCGGCCGCGCATTTGCCACCGGCGGCGCGGTGCGCGGCATGGCATTCAGTCCCGACAACAGGCGCCTCGCCGTTCTCAGCGGCGCCAACAATGTGAAGCTCTACGCCCTCGACGCCGATGCCATCAGCAAGCTGGAGCAAACCATGCGGCACAGCGGCGCGACCTACACCCTGACGTGGAGTCCCGACGGCTCGCGCGTGGCCTCCGCGGCGTATGGCGAGCGCGCGTCCTTCCTCATGCGCCGCGAGGATGGCGTCACCGATGCCGCGGTCCGGCAGTCGCCCGGCATTCGCAGCGCCGTCTTCAGTCCCGACGGCACGGCGCTGCTCACAGCGGGATTCGACAATGCCGCGCGGTTCTTCGATCCGCTCACCGGCGCGCCGTCCGGCCCGGCGCTGCATCACGCGGGCTATGTCAGTGCCGCGCTTTTCAGTCCTGATGGCCGGCGGATTTTCACCGGTGCCTTCGACGCCACCGCGCGGCTCTGGGAATTGCCCGCGCCGCCCACCGCGCCGGAGGACATCGCCAATTCCAAAGCCAGCACCGGCGCGCGCTTCCTCGCGCGGCGCGATCACAAGGAGGGCGCGTTCGGCACCATCAAAGTGTACAGCATGGCCGATGGCCGCGAGTTTGGCCGCACCGGGCCGGGACAATGCGGCGGCCTCACCGAAGATGGCCGCGTGCTGCTCTACCTGGCCGGCGACCGCTTTGAACTTCAGGAACTTCATGGCTCAGCACCCGCGAGGACGCTCTCCAGGTTCACGTTTCCCTACAGCAAAGCCAAAGCCGGCCAGCGCGAGGCGGAGATCAGCCCCGATGGCCGCCGCGCCCTCATCTCGCCGGACCGGCAGCACATTCACCTCTACGACCTCACCGTGCCGGACGCGAAGGAACTAACCATCATCAAACTCGATGCACGCTTCACCTGGCTGCGCTTCAGCGCCGACGGCAGCATGGTCGCGGTGAACACCGCGCGACCGGAGCGCGAGCAGGGATCAGTGGTTAGTCTCTGGCGGCTCGCGGACGGGAAACAGCTCACGTCGTTCACCACCGCGCAGCGCGTGTCGCATCTGGAATTCAGCCCCGACAGCCGGTTCATCGCGTGGGGCGGCACGGTCGGCTATCTGCGCGGCGCGGCGGCGCGCATTCACCACTGCGCTGATGGCACGCCGGCCACGCCCTTCCTCCCCCACCGCGGCGACCTCCTCGACTTCGAATTCAGCCCCGACAGCCGCGTGCTCGCCACCGGCGGCACCGATGGCATCGCGCGACTTTGGGACACTGCCACCGGCACGCTGGCCGCGCCGGAGTTGCCGCACCCGAATCACATCAGCAACATCGGCTACAGCCGCGATGGCCGCCGCCTCGTCACGCTCATCAAAGGCACGCCGGCCATGCGTGTCTGGGACACTGCCAGCGGCGAAGCCATGACGCCGCCGCTGCGGCTCAGCGCCGGCAGTTGGTTCTGCCGCTTCACCGACGATGGCACCGCGCTCATCACTGCCGGCGACACTTTCGTGCGCTGGCCCCTCACGGATGAAAACCGCACGCCTGCCGACCTCATTCAAGAAGCCGAACTCCTCAGCGCGCACCGTCAGGACGACGTGACCGGCCAGCGCCCCATCCCCGCGGCGGAGTTGAAGGCCATGCACGAGCGCGCCTCCAATGCGGTGAAGTAGCGCACGGCCAGGAGGCCGGATCCGGAGAGTTTTCTTGCTCGTATCCAAAGCGGGTCGAGGAAGCATTAGACCGCATCTTAGAGAGGCGCTGATTTAATCCAGGAGCCGCCCCCGTAGCGCGGCTATGCCCTGGGCTGGCCGTGCTGGTGCCGACCGCTGGGGCTCGCTACTTTCTTCCATGCTATCCTCGACTTCGAACATCAATCCGGCTCTCGACGCGCAGTGCCGCCCCAGCAGGGCCAACACATGAATCGTGCGGTCCCGTTCCGGGTGAGAGAGATACGGCGGGGGCATTGACGCTGGGGCTGCCGGGAGGTATTACAGTCTTGACCCCTCAGCCCATGCGCCACTCAATTACACTTCTCCTTCTGCTCCTTGGATGTCGCTGCGCCCTGGCGGCGCCGGTCATCAACGAATTCATGGCCGCGAATACTTCATCGCTCGCCGATGAGGATGGGGCTTTCTCCGACTGGATCGAGATCTTCAATCCGGACGCGACGGCCGTAAATCTCGCCGGTTACGGCCTGACCGATTCCGCAGCGCTTCCCCAGAAGTGGGTGTTCCCATCCGTAACCCTGCCGGCGGGCAGCTACAAGATCGTCTTCGCCTCCAGCAAGAACCGCTCGAATCCGGCGGCGAACCTGCACACGAATTTCTCGCTCTCCGCGAACGGAGAATACCTCGCGTTGACCGCTCCAGGCGGTGCGGTGCTCCAGGAGTTCGCTCCCGCTTTTCCACGGCAGCAGGACAACCTCACCTATGGTCTCGGTCGCCGCGTGTTGACGACAGATCACCTCGCGGGCATCACGCCGGTGTATCGCGTGCCGGTGAATGCTGCGGGACTTCCTGCGGACTGGCAGCAGCCGGCGTTTGCGACCACTGGCTGGCTCACCGGCACCGCGCCGGGCGGCATCGGCTACGACCGCGCGGTCGCGCCGCCGAATTTGATCAATACCGCGCCGACGGGAACGGGGACGCAGAGTTCCGATCTCGGAGGCTACCCGGCAAGCCTTGCGCTCGATGGCCAAAATGGAAACTTCACGCACACCGACGGCTCCGCCGCTCCGCCGTGGTGGCTGGTGACGTGGACGGCGGACCGCAGCATTCACAGCATCACGCTGCACAACCGCGCCGGCTGCTGCCCGGAACGCCTGCGCGACATTACCGTGGAAATACTCGCGGCAAATCTCACGACGGTGGTGTGGAGTTCGCCGCTGCTGAATCCTGAAAACTCGCTCACCGGCCCCGCGGCGATCACCGTGGATGTGCTCGCTGGAAACGGCGGCGCTCCCGTGACTGGCCGCGCCGTGAAGGTGCGGCGCACGAATGACGCCGACTGGTCCGGAGCCGGCGCGGTGAATGGCAGCCCGCACGATGCCAACACTCTAAGCCTCGCGGAAGTCACCGTGATGGTGCCTGATCCGAACAACGTGAATCCACCGCCCGGCCTGCAGAATCTCGCGCCAGCCGGCCTTGCGACTCAAACATCCACTCTCGGCGGCTACACGGCGTCGCTGGGCATTGACGGCAACACGGGGAACTTCACGCACACGCTCAACAGCGACGCCAATCCCGCATGGACCCTCGACCTGCGGCGGCGGGCGCTCATTTCGGAGGTTACCATCAACAACCGCGGCGACGGCTGCTGCCAGTACCGCCTGCGCGACATCACCGTGCAGATTCTCGACGCCGATGGCACGACGGTGGTGTGGACTTCGCCGCTGCTGAATCCTGAGAACACTGACGCCAGTCCGCAGTTGCTGGATCTCGACATTGCCGGGCTGGCCGGCGGGCCGGTCATTGGAAACTATGTCAGGCTCAAGCGCACGCCGGACCCCGACTTCAGCGGTCAGGGCGGAGTGGCCGGCAGCGCGGACGATGCCTACGTGCTCTCCTTCGGCGAAGTCGTGGTGCAGGGCGAGCCGATAGTGAACTACGACAGCTTCATCGCCACGGACATCGAATCGGCGGCGTGGAATCAGAATGCGACCGCTGCGGCGCGGTGGAATTTCAATATGCCTGCGACTCCGGCGGTGGATTCATTGAAGCTGGCCGTCCGCTATGACGACGGCTTCATCGTCTGGCTGAACGGCACCCAAGTCGCCGCGCGCAACGCGCCCGCCGTGCCGGCATGGAACAGCACCGCAACCATCAACCGCGATGACGCCCTGGCTTACCGGGAGGAAATCCTGGACCTCAGCGCGGCGCTGCCTCTGCTTCAGGCGACCGGCAATGTGCTCGCCGTGCAAATGCTGAACAACGCGGCGGGAGACGAGGACTTCCTTTTCAACGCGCGGCTGCTCACTACGACGGTGCCGGAGATCACCGTGGCTTATTTGGGAGCGCCGACGCCTGGGGCGGTGAACGACACGGGCTACTTCCTCGGTCGCGTCGCGGACACCGTTTTTAGCACGAAGCGAGGCATCTACACGGCGCCATTCAACGTCACCATCACCACCACCACGCCGGGCGCACAGATCCGCTACACACTCGACGGCACCGCTCCGACCGCGACGACCGGCACGCTCTACAGCACTGCCATTCCCATCACCACGACGACGATTCTGCGCGCCATCGCGTTCAAAACCGAATGGCAGCCGACGAACGTGGACACCCAGACCTACATCTTCCCAACGCAACTGTTCGGCTCCGCGGTGATGAATCAGACGATCATGACGAACCCGGCCTACGCAGCGCAACTCATGCCAGCGCTCACGGGGCTGCCGGTCATCTCACTGGTATTCAGCGGCGACATCACACGCACGGAAAAGGCAACCAGCATGGAATTGATCGGCTTTGGCGACGGAGACATCCAGGAGGATTGCGGCATGGCGCAGTACGGCAGTTATGTGACCAACTTCGCCAAGCGCAGCATGAGGCTCTACTTCCGCAACGACTATGGAGCATCGAAGCTGAAGTATCCGGTTTTCAAAGGCTACGACCACGACCTGCCGGCGACCGATGAATTCGATGCACTCGATCTCCGCCAGGGATCGCACGACATGGTGGACCGCGGCTACTACCTTTCCAATCCGCTCTGCGACGACACGCTTCTGGACATGGGGCATCTCAATCCGCACGGGCGATTCGTGCACGTCATGGTGAACGGTCAGTACTGGGGAGCCTATCATCTGCGCGAGCGGTGGAATGCTTCCATGCATTCGCAGTATCTCGGCGGGCAGCCGGAGAACTACGAGGCCATCGTTTCCAACAGAGGCGGCGGCCCGTGGTCGGCGGGACTGCCCTACGATGGCACGGGTGCTTTCTGGAACACGATGCTCACGAAACGCAGCGACTGGCTGGGCATTCAGCCGTACCTCGACTCCGCGCAGTTCATTGATTTCATGCTGCTGTTCATGTCCGGCGACTCCGAGGCTGAGCAGCGTTCCGTGAGTCCGAACACGCCCGGCAGCGGCTTTAAGTTTTATCTCAATGACGCCGATGGCTGGACGCGCACGCCGCCGGACCGCACGCTGAACGAAGGGCCGGACAACATCATGCAAATGCTGCGCGCGCAGGCTCATCCCGACTACAAGACGTTCGTCGCCGACCGCGTGCAGCGGCACTTTTTCAACGGCGGCGCGATGACGCAGACGGCGCTGCTGGCGCGGCACGACGCGCGCGCGGCGGAACTGGAGATTCCTTTCCTTCTTGAGGCTGCCCGATGGGGCTATCGCACCGTGGATTCGTGGGTGGCTGCGAAGAATTCTTATCGCAACTCCATCCTCAGCAGTCTGACCGCCACGATGATCAGCCGTTTCAAGACCAACGGTCTGCTGCCTGCCACCAATGCGCCAGTCATGAGCCAGCAAGGCGGCAATGTGCCGACCGGCTATGAACTCACCATGGCCGGGACGGGCAACATTTACTACACTACCGACAACACCGACCCGCGTCTGCCGGGCGGCACCGTCGCGCCGGGCGCTCTCGCGTATACCGCTTCCCAGCAAACGGACACGCTGGTGCCGACAGGCGCCGTGTGGCGTTTCAGCGACACCGGCGCGAACCTGCTCGGCAGCGATATTGTGTTTGGCCACGCCTCATGGAGCAGCACCAACTGGAAACATCCGGCGTTCAATACCGAGTCGCCGCTGTGGGGCACGGGCGCGGCGGAACTCGGCTATGCCGACAGCCCGGTGACGACCGTGAGCTATGGGACTAATGCGAATGCCAAATACATCACGACCTACTTCCGCCGCAATTTCACGGTCACGAATCTTGCGCAGATCACGGCCGTGACGATGCGGATCAAACGCGACGACGGTGCGATCATCTACATCAACGGACGCGAAGCCGGGCGCGCGAACATGACATCCAATCTGGTTTACCAGAGCACCACCGTTGCACCCTTTGGCGTGGGCGGCGTGGATGAGGAGACGTTTTTCGACGTGCCAGGCGTCCCGGTTTCTCTGCTTCAGGAAGGCGCAAATGTCATCGCGGTGGAGATGCACCAGAACGCTGCCACGAGTTCTGATCTCTCCTTTGATCTCGAACTCAGCGCCACGCGCACGGTCGCTTCCGCTGACAGGATTTACCTCAGTGCCAACTCGGTGATCAAAGCCCGCGCGCGCAATGGCACCGACTGGTCGCCGCTAAACGAGGCGTTTTTCACGGTGAACGGTGCTCCGCCGGTGGCCGCCGGCGACGTGACCATTTCAGAGATTCACTACAACCCGCTGCCGGACCGGGAGACGGAGTTCGTCGAGCTGATGAACATCTCGTCACACGCGATCAATCTGCGCGGCTGCGGCTTTTCACTGGGCTTCCCGGCACGATTCCCTGCGACGCGCGACACCATTCTCGCTCCCGGCCAGCGCACCGTACTGGCGCGCAGCCTGTGGGACATCAACACCACCTACGGCCTGGGCAAACCCGTCGCCGCACTCGGCCCGAAGAGTAACCTCAACA
The DNA here is from genome assembly GCA_031429155.1 of Verrucomicrobiota bacterium. Classification (GTDB taxonomy): domain Bacteria; phylum Verrucomicrobiota; class Verrucomicrobiia; order Verrucomicrobiales; family V1-33; genus V1-33. Next base: position 17,820 of record JANOZA010000525.1, read on the forward strand.
ATGGCGGCGAGACCCTGACGCTGGAGAATGCCGCGCTCCAGCCACTGCTGACAGTCGCCTACGACAACAACCTCCCGTGGCCTCTCGCCCCCGACGGCGCTGGCCCGAGCCTCACTCTCTCGGCGCCGCGCCTGAACCCGCCGCTTACCAACCCGCTCGCCTGGCGGCCCAGCCTCATCACCGGCGGCACTCCCGGCACCGGCGAGGCTGGTGAGACTCTGTTCAGCGGATCGCCCAATGGCGACTCGGATCAGAACGGCTACACAAACTTCCAGGATTACGCCTTTGGTAGTTTCGCTAATGTCCCTGTCGCCTCGGTCCAGATGGTGAACATCCTCGGCGTCCCCACCCCCTTCCAGACGCTGAGTTTCCGATTCCGCTCGCTGGCAGCCGACGCGCTGCTCACGGTGGAGTCCAGCGATGACCTCCAGACATGGAGCGCCGGCCACCTCATTCTCTACAGCCGGACTGATCAGCCGGACGGCACTGTCGAGGTCGCCTTCCGCAACGCAGAGCCCGTCGGCAGCGAACCAGAGCGACGGCAATTCCACCGGGTCCGGGTTGATCGGCTTCCTTAATGATTGGGGTGCCGCAAACAGGGGGAAATTAATCTTGCCCTTTGGTGGAGGAATCGGCGATAAGTGGCGGGTAACCGGTTTGTTACCCTCAATTCTCCGCTGCTATGCAATCTGCTGCCCTCCGACTGTTTCGCGCTGCCTTCCTGGCAGTGGCAGGCGGCATGGCGTCGCTGGCCGCGGCACAGAATTTGCCAGCACCGGAAATTGCGCCGGCGCGGCATTTTCGATTCACGCCGGAGCCAGGCACAGCGTGGTATCTTGATGGCTCAATGGACGGCCAGGAGTGGCATGAGGTGGCGGGGCCGTTTTTTGCGACCGGTGCCGCAGTGGATCACCTCCTGCCGGCGGGTGCGGATACTCAGTTCAAATTGCGCTTCGTTGACCCGGCCGCCATTGGACATGCGCCTGTAGTGGTGGACGGCCACTCCGTGCGGATGGAACGGTCCGGCGAGCCGGTGGAGGTGGTCTTTATGAATGCAGTGCGCGGATTCATTCGCATCGAAGGCGGGCACATGAGAAGCTTCACATACTCCTGGCTCAAGAAATCCCCGAATGAAGGCGAGGCCGTTCTCAGCGGGCTTGATGGCACGTTCACTCTGCTGCGGCTGAAATTCAGTGACGGTCAACTCGGGCGCTGGGGCATGGAGGACATCGCATCCCTGCAGGACGCCGCCAGGATAAAGGAGACGCTTGATGCCGGAGCGTTCACGTTCCGTGAGGGTCGCTTCAGCCGGGGAACCAAGCACGCTTCACTGCCCAAGACGCTCGCGGGCAGTGGCATGGCGCTGAACGAAGGCGGTCTCATCTCGCATCTGCATTTTGCTACGGAGTCGGCAGTCACCCTCACGGCACCGGATGGCAACACGGCCGGCGGCACGTATGCCTACGATCCCGAGAGTGCTACTCACGGCGAACTTGATCTCGATCTTACCGATGGCCAGTCGCTGGGGCTCGGACTCGACCTCACGGCGCCCGGGGTCGGGAGATACAAGGAAATTATCATACCGGGGGCTCCTTCGGGAGGCATCCCCCGGAATGGCACCTTCACCCGGCCGGAGGAACAGGAACCGGGCCCCAATGATGACTGTCCCCCGGATGATCTCGCGGGGCTGTCCTTCATCATCAATGACAGCTCGCCCTGCACGCTGAGCTTCAACGGCGACGGCAGGGGAATGCAGACGAAGGAAGTGGACGGGGCCCTGGAGGTGACGCACTTCACTTACAGCTACTCACAGACCGGCGGCACCTCCGGCAGTGTGGCCATTACCTTCCCCGGCGCAGGCGGCGATCTCGTGGACGACTACCAATTGGAGTTCCGGAACGACTGTAGCGGCAACTTTGACCGCGACAGTTCATCAAATGGCGCGTCCACCGGCAGCGAGTCCGGCACTTTTGGCCCCGGCGGGCTGGCTGGGTTGCTGCTTGGAGGTAATCCGCCAGGCTTGGGGCTGTAGTCCGTCTCAAGCAAAAACCGGGCGCTTCCACACAGGAACGGTTGTCTTGATGCGGCGCAGATATTCGGCGCAGAGCGCGAACGCTGCGCCGCTATGCCGGGCTCCGGTAGCGATGAGAATGGAAGGCTCACCAGCAGCGACGAAACCGGTGCAGTGATGTATCCTTACCGGATGAGGCCCGTGCTCCGCCTGCATCGCCGACGCGATTTCCTCCAGCACGCGCAGCGCCATTTCCGGATAGGCGGTGTATTCGATGCCGGTGATGCGGCGACCGTCCTCGGTATCCCGCACACGGCCAAGAAAAACGAGGTCAGCGCCCCACTCACCGGAAGCCAAAGCCGGAGAGGGCGGAACGGGATCGGGAGAGAGGGTGATCATGCAGTGGGGGAAAGGTCGGGAGACGAATGACAAAGACCTGCTCTTTCGTGCAGGATAGCTTCCGTCATTCGGAGCGCCTGGAAATTCTCTTTCACGTCATGCACCCGGAGAATGCGGACGCCTTTCTCGCGGGCGTAGCTGGTGAGCGCGACAGTGCCCCACTTGCGTCCGGTGTTGCCGGTGATTGTTCCGATGAACGACTTCCTGCTGACACCGAGAAGCACGGGCCGGCCATCCATGCCGAAGTCATCGAGACGGCGGAGGATGGAGAGGTTGTGCTCCAGGGTCTTGCCAAAGCCGATGCCAGGATCTAGCGCGATGGCCTCCATCAAAACGCCGGCGGCGAGGGCGGCGCTGAGGCTTTGCCTCAGGCTGGCCTGAACTTCCTGGATCACGTCCTGATAGACCGGCTGCTGCTGCATGGATTGCGGCGTGCCCTGCATGTGCATGACCACGAGGCCGGCACCGGTCTTCGCCGCGACGGTGGCCATGTCGGGATCGGCGCGAAGGCCGGAGATATCGTTGATGATGTCGGCGCCGGCTTCCATCGCGGCGGCGGCAACGGAGGCCTTCATGGTATCAATGGAAATGAGGCACCGGGTGTTTTCACGAACGGAACGGACGACGGGAAGAATGCGCCGCAGTTCCTCCTCCAGACTCACTGTGGTGGCGCCGGGCCTCGTGGACTCACCTCCGATGTCGAGGATTTCGGCGCCTTCACTCTCCATCGCGAGAGCGTGCGCCAAAGCGGCGTCAGGATCGAAGAACCGGCCACCGTCAGAAAAGGAATCCGGCGTCACATTCAACACGCCCATGATAAGTCCCTGCCCGGCAAGGTCGAAAGTGCGGCGTGGTGTTCTCCAGATCATGGCTTCTTCGCGCGCTGCGGGAGTTGCAGGAGTATGTTGGCGGCGGTGATGAGCCCGCCGCCGAGGAGCAGCGCGGAGGTGAGGGTTTCATTCGCATACGGCACGCCAGTCCATACGGCGAACAACGCAGGCATAAACAGCGCGTAGATGGATGTGAACACCGGCTCCATGCAGTAGATCAGTCCACCCTCAGTGGCGCTGACATGTGGCTGCCAGCGGTTCATGGTGGTGTAGGCGTACACGGTGCAGAAAAGCACGATGATTCCCATGAGCAGCAACTCCTGATGGCCCTGGTAAATGTCCGTGATGGCTGCCCACGACGGCTTGCTGAACAGGACGACCGGCACGGCGCACGCCGCGAATCCCAGGAACATGAGCACGGTGACAGGGATCATGCGGTTGGCCCTCCATGCAGGCCGCTCCAGCAGGAGTATCTGGACCGTAAAGAAGATGGTCGCGATCAGCGTTTCGATTTCCCCGCGCCCCAGACGAAAACTTCTCAGATCATCCATGCTGCGGAACGACAAGACGCCGATGCCGGCAAGGACGAGCAGGGTGGCTGCCAATAGCCGCCCCGCCGGCCATGCGCGGTGACGCAGGCAAAACCAGAGCGGCAGCAGCACGCAGTAAAACTGAGTAAGAAACGCGCTGACTGAAGCGCTGATGCTGTTCATTGCGTCCGCCTGGAGGATCAGACCGGTGCCGCCGAAGCCGCCGAGAAGCAGGCCCTGACGCCACTCTTTTCGAGTAAGCCCTGAGAGCAGCCGCGGACGAATGATAAGAAAGAGCGCCGCCGCTGCCAGCGCGCGAAAGCCGATGGCATGGGCCGCGAGAAAATAATCCTCCACTCCCGGGACGTTGGCCTTCTGGACTTCGAAGAGCATCTTAAAAATCGGAAAGCTCAATCCCCACGCCGCAGTGGTGAGGATCAACTGCACGACCGCTTTGTTGCGGAGGTGATGGGATTCCGGGTGAGTTGACATCGGCTTCGCTGCTCCGGTGCTCAGAGTGATGCAACGGAGTCTTTCTTTCTCACCGTTTTTGCCCCTTGTAGCTCACCACAAAGAAAACCGTCAGCGCCATGGCCCCTGCAGCGAGCACGCTCCAAAAACGCGGCCAGTCCACGCTGTCGCCATGCTCACACTGGTGGAACCACCAAAGGATAGTGATGTAACCGAGCGCATTTCCGATCCCGTTATTCATCAGTGAAAGGAGCGCCTGACTCTGGGAACGGATCCGCGGGTCCACCCGCTGCTCGAGATAGATTTGACAAGTGAGGTAGAAGACCACGAAGAGCGGCCCGTGGAGACAGACGCTGGCCACCATCGCCGGACGCACGTCGAGTGACAGCAGGCCGTAACGCAGCACGCCGATCACGAGTCCGGCGGTGAGCAGCCACTTGATGCGGAAGCGCAGGAGCACGGCGGCTAGCCCAAACGTGGCAATGCCCTCGCACAGTTGGGCGAGTGACATGGTCGCGGAGGGCATGGTGTCGCCCACGTCTTCAAGATGCCGCACCGTGTAAAGGTAGTAGGAGGACATCAGGGCGGAGAACATCGCGGACGTGAAGAAGATCAGCCGGTGATCAGGATGCCGCAGCAGCGCGAGGGCTTCCCAGCCGAAAAAGTCACGCAGACGGCGCGGGGCTTTGTCCGCCGGCGGCCGCGTGGGGCGAAGTGTCAGGCAGTAGGCCGCCTCGACGAGGAAAATGCCGCCGCCGATGTAACCGGCGGCGGGGGAGTGATCGAGGAACAGCGCGCCGATGGCAAAGGACGCGATCATCCAGCCCCAGGTGGCCCACACGCGTATCGGCCCAAATTCCCGCCGCGCGTCAGAGAGTCGCGAGAGCACGATACTGGTGACGAGTGAGAAGCCCGGAGCATTGCAAAGGGCGTAGGCCATCATGAGGCTCAGAAACACCTGCGGCGACCAGTGGTGCTGCACCGCGAAATGAACGAGGATGAGCAGGATGCCGGACATTGTACACAGCACCGCAAGCAGTCGCTCCGGAGGCACGCGCCGGTCGGCAAGCGACCCGGCGATCATCGGCGAAATGAATGCCGCAATACTGCCCGTGAGTACGGCATAGGCGGCGAAATCCTTCAGCCCGTAGGCTTTGAGCACATTCGGAAATGGCACGGCATAGGCGGCCATCGCTGCGGCATGGAGGAAAAACAGGACGCACAGCGAGAAGCGCCCTTCCACGTGCGGTTGTCCGGAAAGTTCGGCCGTTGGAGGCGCATAGGGATTCTCTGACGGGCGGGCGCTCACTGCTTCAGCGTCCAGCGGGCCGGATCCACCTTATAGAAATGGCGCATCGCATCGTAGAGAGACGGATGCTGTTGCTGGAGCACCGCGGGAGTTGCGAGAAACATCTCCGTCGCGACGGCAAAAACATCGGAAGGATCGCCTGCTGCGGATTTCTCGAGGAGGCCGGGGTGCATGTGATTGAAAGCCGTGCTGCGCACGCGCGCCCATGCCGTCAGAAGCAGGGGTTCCGGCAGAGCCTTCCAGCCAAGGTTCGAGGCAATGGACGCAAGAATTGAGGACTCGCGGTCGCGGGGGTCGGTGGCTTGCCTTTTTTGAGGATCCCAGAGTAAAGCCACGCAACTCGAGCGCGCGGAAGGATCGTCTTCGTTCTGAGGATACAGCATTACAGTGAGCACTTCCGGAAAATTACTCTCGCCCGGGTCGTTGAGCAGCAGCAGACAGGCATTGCCCGCGATGGCGACGCGCATTTCCTCGGTGACTTCATCCATCGCGCCGCATGCGCGGAAGTTCTTGCTGTCCACAAAGTGCAGCACCTTGTCCTGATAAGGCGCACGCAGTTCCCACGGCAGATGTCCGTAGAGAGGCACGTGGTTGTGGATGGACTTCAGCCAGGGACGGGGGAGAGCGAAGTAGCGCAGCCGCCACACGCCAGCCTTCCGCCGCAGAAACATCACCAGCCACCACCCAACGAGCAGCGAGACGAGGGACCAAAAGGTGAGTTGCAGGGGAAAGGAGGCAAGAATGGGCCACATGACAAAGGGGGATGAGAGGCGATGAATAGAAGCAGAGGATGCAGAGTAAACCGGACGTTCTCCAGCGCTGCAAACGGCCAGTGACTGCGCCGCCGGACAATTCCCTTGCGCCTCCTGTCTTCGACGTGTCTGTGCGCGCTCCCTATGGATCAAACCACTAAAGCACTGACGATCGACCTCCAGGCGTTCGACACAGGCGCGTTGCACACGCGGCTGGCCGAACTCCGGAGGTATCTTTGACCTGCCGGCCCTTGAGGCGCGGTTTGCGCAGTTGGAACAGATGATGACCGCGGCGGACTTTTGGGACTCGCCCAACAAAGCCCGGGCCGTGAGCAGTGAACGGGCGGTGATCGAAAAAAAGGTGGAGACGTTTCGCAAGCTCATGGAGCGCACGGCGGACTTCGACGTTCTCCTCGAACTCGCCGTGGATGATCCCGGACTGCGACTGGAGGCCAAAGCGGAATACCCGGCCATACTGAGAGACCTGACAGAATTTGAACTCGTCACTCTAATGGCCGGACCGCTGGACACCGCCAACGCCTTCCTCACCGTCCACGCAGGAGCGGGCGGCATGGAGGCCTGCGACTGGGCGGAAATGCTTTACCGCATGTTTGCCCGCTGGGCCGACCGGCACGGGATGAAGGCTGAGATGATAGACTTTACCGAAGGCGAGGGCGCGGGCTATCGTTCGGCCACGATGAAAGTCACCGGCCAGTATGCGTTCGGCTATTTGCAGAATGAACGCGGCGTCCACCGGCTGGTGCGCATGTCCCCATTCGATTCCCAGAACCGCCGGCACACCTCATTCAGCTCCGTGGATGTTGTCCCGGAAGTGGAGGAAGACATGCCCATCGAAATCCGCAGCGAGGACCTCGATATTGATACCTACCGTGCCGGGGGCAAAGGCGGCCAGAACGTGAACAAAGTCGAAACCGCCGTCCGCATCACCCACCGGCCCAGCGGCGTCGTCGTCGCCTGCCAAAACGAGCGCTCCCAGGGCAAGAACAAGGATCTCGCGATGGGCATGCTGAAGGCCAAGCTGTACCAGATCGAGATGGACAAGAAGAGTTCCGAACTTGAGCGGCTATACGGCGAGAAAGGCGAGATCGCATGGGGCAGCCAGATTCGCTCCTACGTCTTCCAGCCCTATCAAATGGTGAAGGACCACCGCACCGGCGTCAAAACCGGCACCATTGCCACGGTGATGGACGGCGACATTGATCAATTCATCGAAGCGAAGCTCCGCGGCGTGACCAGTGACGGCACGGCGGATGATGAGGTTTAATGGCGGGTGAGAGGCACCTTTCTTTCACCGCGTTTCACGGGTGAAGTTTTTCTTGCCCATTGCTCAAGGTCTGGAATCGTCGCGCCGCTATGAGCACTCCCACTATCTCTACCCGTCGCGATTTCCTGAAGAAAACCACCGGCGCCACTGCCGCCTCCGCCTTTGCCGGCATGACCGTTCCTTTTGTCCATGCCGCCGAGAATAATACCGTCGGCGTAGCCCTCATCGGCTGCGGCGGACGAGGCACAGGAGCGGCTGCGCAGGCGCTAAACGTCGTCAGCCTGCCCACGAAACTCATGGCGATGGCTGATGTTTTCGATCAAAAGCTGAAGGGCAGCCATTCGGCGATCACCGACGAAATGAAAAGCAAGCCCGGCAAGGTGGACGTGCCGGAGGACCGGCGCTTCATCGGGTTTGATGCCGCAAAGAAGGCGATGGATGCCATCAAGCCCGGCGGCATTGCCATTTTGACGACGCCGCTGGCTTTCCGCGCGATGCACTTCAAGCTCGCCATAGAGCGCGGGCTGCACGTCTTCATGGAAAAGCCGGTGACTGCGGACGGCCCGAAATCCAAACGCATGCTCGAACTTTCCGCCGAGGCGGATAAAAAAGGCCTCAAGTGCGGGGTGGGACTCATGGTGCGTCACTGCCGTGCGCGTCAGGCGCTCTGGAACCGCATTCAGGACGGGGAGATCGGTGATATCCTCACCATGCGCACTTACCGGATGCATGGCCCGGTGGCTTCGGCGTTCTCACTCAAGAAGCCCGAAGGTCAGTCCGAGGTGCTTTACCAGATTGAACGCTTCCACAGTTTCCTGTGGGCCAGCGGCGGACTTTACAGCGACTTCTACATCCACTTCGTGGATGAGTGCTGCTGGATGAAGAACAAGTGGCCGGTGAAGGCCCATGCGCTCGGCGGACGTCACTATCGCGGCGATTACATTGATCAGAATCTCGACACCTACTCGGTGGAGTACACCTTCGATGACGGCACCAAGCTCCACATGGAGGGCCGCACCATGACCGGCTGCAAGGACCAGAGCGCCAGCTATGCCCACGGCACGAAAGGCAGCGCCATCATCAGCACCAGCGGCCACATGCCGGGCGTCTGCCGCACCTACAAGGATCACCTCATGAAGCGCGGCACGGAACTGTGGGGCTTCCCTCAGGATCCGCCCGAGCCGAATCCCTACCAGAACGAGTGGGACGACCTCGCTGCGGCCATCATCAACAACACGCCCTACAACGAAGTGCCCCGTGGAGTGCAGGCCAGTCTCGCCACCAGCATGGGCCGCATGGCGGCGCACACCGGCCGCGAGATCACGGCTGATCAAATGCTCAACTGCCCGCACGAGTTCGCGCCGAACGAAGACAAACTCACTGACGACGGCCCCGCGCCGGTCATGCCTGACAAGGACGGCCGCTATCCCGTGCCTGAGCCAGGGAAGAAAGTGGACCGGGAGTACTAAGCAGGGGATTTGATAAGGAGGGCAGGAAAGCGGTACGGAATCTGGGGCTTGCCCCCTGATTCCGCCGCATTTCCTGCCTTCCTGCTTTCCTTATTTCCCTCTCTGCGGCCTCGGCGTCCTGATGCCGGACGACACTTGGATCGTGGCGACGCGGAAGACGACGGTGCCGCGCTCCTTTTCGATGCCGGTGGGAATGGCGTCGAGGATGTCGCCGGGGCTCACGGTTTTCCTGCCGGTGGTGCGGGAAACGAGGCAGCCTTTCGCGGCATCGAAGCGGCTGTCCTGATAAGCCGGATCGCCGGCGCGGATGATGCCGCGGGTTTGGATGTCCACGACTTCAACGAAGAGGCCGATGGGCAGGACGCGGCTGACGAGCACCTTGAAGACGCCCGGCTTTTTCGCGGCGGCCTGGGCGGTGAAGTATTCGAGTTCCTTCATGCGGCGGCTGTCCATTTCGGCATCGGCGCTGGTGCGCTCGGTGGCAGAGAGGTGTGAAGCCGTTTCCTGCATCGTGGCGCGGTCGGGCGTTTTGGTGCCGGGGTGGGAGATGTTGCCGAGCACGCGATGGACGATGAGGTCGGCGTAGCGGCGAATGGGGCTGGTGAAATGCGTGTAGTGCTGGAGCGAGAGCCCGAAGTGCCCAATGCTGTCTGCGCTGTAGGCGGCGCGCTTGAGACTCTTGAGCAGGGCGATTTTCAGGATGTGCTCCTCAGGTCTCCCGACGAGAGCGTCGAGGACTTTCTGGACTTCGCCCTTCACCTTAAGATCGCCGCAGGGGTAGCCGCTGGCGATGTAGAGGGCGCGCAGTTCGTCGAGCTTGGCGGGGTCCGGGTCTTCGTGGACGCGATAGATGCCAGGGCGTCCGCTTTGGAGAATGGCGGCCGCCACCGCTTCGTTGGCGGAGAGCATGAACTCTTCAATGAGCTGGTGGCTCTCATCATAGACGATGTTAGCGAACCGGACCGGATGGCTTTGCGCATCAAGGATGCACTTCACTTCGCTGAACTGCATATCGAGAGAACCATTCGCGAACCGCCGGCGGCGCAGAAGCGACGCGAGCTTCCAGGCACGGTGAAGGAGAATGGCGTCAGGATCGTGCAGCGGCGGGACTTTCAGCGAAGCCATCGCCTCCTCGTATGTGTAGCGACGCTTGCTGTGAATGACGGCATTCACAAACCGCTGACCGGTGCGACGGCCTTTGGCGTCAAATGTCAGGATAGCGGCGCGGGTGAGTTTATCTTCGCCGGGGCGCAGGCTGCAGAGGCCATTGGAAAGCCGCTCGGGCAGCATGGGGATGACGCGGTCCACGAGGTAGGTGCTGTTGCCGCGGCGCAGGGCCTCGGCGTCGAGCGCGGTGCCGGGGCGGACGTAGTGCGAGACGTCGGCGATGTGGACGGCGAGTTCCCATGCGCCGTTAGGCAGTTCGGTGACGCAGATGGCGTCGTCGAAGTCCTTGGCGTCGAACGGATCAATGGTGATGACGTGCCGCCCCCGCCAGTCTTCGCGCCGGGCGATTTCGGCGGCGGGGATGATCTCGGAATTGGCCTCGGCCTCGCGCAGGACTTCACGGGGAAATTCCTGAGCCAGCCCGTGCTTGGCGATGATGCCGAGAACGTCCACGCCAGGATCGCCGGTGACGCCGAGTCGCTTTACGATGTGTCCGCGGAGGCGCTTGCCACGCGGCGTCCAGTCATCAATGGCGACGACGACTTTGTCACCGTGCTTCGCGGCAACACGGCCACCGGGTTTCACTTCCACTCCAGGCAGGAAAAGGTCATCGGCCTCCACCCAGGCCTGCTGGCCTTTGACATGAAGCGTGCCCGGCAGCGTGGCGTGCCGGCGTTCGGAGATTTCGGTTACGCGGACGAGAAAGTGGGAACGCGAGCGCTCCCTCCCGCCGCGCTGGTCGTCAGCGGCGGAGATTTTCACGGTTACGGTGTCGCCGGGCAAAGCAGTGGCCATGCGCTCGGGGTTGACGGGGAGCTTCGTCTCTTTGGTGATCCCGAGGGGGGCACAGACCGCGGCATTGGTCTCGTCGAGGAGGTCCGGGAGGAAAAACACGCCGCCGGCGCGCGCGATGAGGCGGCCGGTGAGTTGGGGCGCATTTGGGGCGGCGGGCTTGAACGGCGCGGGGGCGGCCTTGGCGGAGGGCTTCCCGCCCGCCAGCCGGAAGCGGCCGCCTTTGCCTTCCTGGAGTTTCCCGGAGGAGATCAGGTCGCGGAGGGCGGCCTTTAGATCCGCCTTCCCCTCCGGAGGAATTTTGAGGGACTTGGCCAGCTCCGGCCCTTCGGCATCCCGACCGCCGGCTTTGGCGAACCACTCAAGGACACGGAGTTTCAGTGCTTTTGGGCTCATCGGCGACCTCCTGAGTTTGCGCGCCGGAGCATCAGGTAATGCCTGATACTGTATTTACATAATAAATTCATTGCTTAAATCCGGCTGATCCGGTAATTTGCGCTACCATCGGAAGAAATTCCCAATACCCAACCCCAAATCCGCCTCATCTTATGAAACGCTCCCCTCTCTCCCGCCCGGCCGGTGGCCGTGGTTTCACCCTCATCGAACTCCTCGTCGTCGTCGCGATCATCGCCCTGCTCGTCACCGGAGCCTTTGGTGCCTACGGCTTCGTCATTGAACGAGCCAAGCGTGCCGACGCTCAGGCCACCTGCATGGCGGTGTATAACGCCATAGACCAGTATCACACCGATTATGACTACCTGCCGCAGCCGACTTCCGCCACCAAAGGCACCGACTGCGTGTCGGACACCTCCTCCACCGAGGGACTGATCATGATCCTCAAGGCCATGGACGTCACCCAAAACAGCAAGGCCACCGACTTTCTCGGGGACATCAAGGACGCCAAAAACGAGAGTGGCAAAAGGGTCAACG